>NZ_JABXEM010000003.1:0-105720 GCF_013372595.1 Myxococcus sp. AM011 | reverse complement strand
CACCCAGACCGCGCGGCCCAGGACCTCCGCGGGCAGCACGCCACCCAGCAGCAGGCACAACGGCCCCACCAGCGAACTGACCCCGGTGCAGACCGCACCCGCCCCCACGCACAGCACGACGACGTCACGGATGCGTGACAGGTCCGCGTCCATGCGCAGCCGTCGCGTCAGCAGCGCGCCCAGCACCGTGGCCAGGGTGTTGCCCGTGGCTACGCCCAGCGCCACCGACAGCGGCACGCCCGTGGAAGCGGTCGCCAGGAAGGCCCCCAGGTAGATGCCCGGCCACAGCAGCGGACCGCGCAGCACCAGCGCCGCGAGCGCCACCCCGGTGGGCGGCCAGACGGGGCTGACATTTCCTCCCACGGTGGACATGGAGAGGCCCAGCCGAGCCACGGCGAGATACACGCCGGCCAGGACCAGCATCTCCAAGAGATGCCGTCCGCGAAGCGCGCGTGCGCTGGCTCGAAGCAGCCCGATGATGACCATCCCCCCGGAAGACCCGTCCGCCGACCCGACGGGTTCACAAAAGTGGAGTCCATGGTAGCGGGCCAGGCTCGGTATTGCACCTTCCCCCCGCCGCGCAGGGCAGGCAAGCGTCCAGGAGCCGATAGGTCGGAAACACCTCGCGCATGCAATGGCTTCGGGGGTGCCGCGTAGGGAAGGACAAGAGGAGGTACCCAGACGATGTCGCGTCCCGGAATCGCAGCCCTGTTGTCCTTTCTCATCCCCGGTGTGGGGCAGATCTACAACGGCGACATTCTGCGCGGTGTCTTCTGGCTCATCGTCACCCCGGGCTTCTGGATTGGCACCGGAGGGTGTCTGGGCTGGGTGTGCCACATCATCGCCGCCGCCACCGCGCACAACCGGGCGGAGGACAAAGAGAAATACCGCGTCACCGTCGTATAGCGACGGCACTCGCGGGGCGCGGGCCGGCTCTCAGGGGTAGTCGGCCCGCGCTTTTTTTCACCGCGCCGCTCAGCGCGAGAACAGCAGGATGAAGGTCGGAATCGCCGCGACGAGCAAGCCGACGACGAGCGCGAGCACCTGCTGGACGAAGAACAGGTCCTCCAGCCTCTCCACCAGGGAGACCTCCAGCCGGTCCACGGCCAGCGTCTCCAGCTCGCGCACCGCCGTCTCGGTGTCGGGCGCGGTGAGCACCGTGCGCAGGGCGACGGCGCCCAGGACGCGGTAGGACTGCTCCATGAGGAAGCGCTCCAGCCACTTCGTGCGCGACGGTGGCCCGGTGTCCTCCTCGGGAGGCTCGCGCAGCCGCTCCGCCACGGAGGACTCGATGGCGTGGATCAGCTCCTTGCGACCGAGCGGGCCCGTGCCCCTCAGGCGCTGGGCGACCTGGAGTGCCGCGGGCTTGAGCACGGCGTAGGCGTTCCCCATCCAGCCGCGCGCCTGAGCCTCCTCGGCGAGCCGGGAGCCGATGCCATTGAGCATCAGCGCATACCCTCCCCCCAGGGCCAGGGCGAAAGGTGTGAGCCCCAGGCTGAGGGCCTCCAGCCATCCGGGCGTCGGTGGCATGTCGAGCAGGCGCGGCACCAGGAGGAAGGTCCCCGCCAGGGCGAGCCCGAGGGTGCCGAAGAGGAAGAACCCCTTCACCGCGCCCCACAGCCCCGAGCCCACGAGCGCGGGCACCACGCCCACGAGCATCCGCAGGCTCGCGCGCGCCACGCCCTTCATGACGCGGCGATTGCTCGTGGGAGGGGCTTCAGCCAGCGCGTTCGGCTCGGGCACCGTCGACAACGGCCGAACGACATCCACACCGGGCACGGGGCCCTGGGTGCTCAAGTGATGAACCTCACGGCCCCATCGTAAGAGCCGCGAGCCGCCCGTGAAAGCCACCGCCCGTGTACGCGGAGCCAGGCCTGGGCGATGGGTCCAACGCGAAGCAGGGACACGCCCCTGCCCCACCCGAGAGGCCCGTCCCATCCGGCCACCCTCGCGGGCTAGCACTCAAGGGCGATGGACACGGCGACGGGCCTTCATCTCCTGGGTGAGCCGCCACGTGACGCCACCATCCGCCGAGAGGAAGCCCCTCCACGTGAAGGAGTCCTCGGCAATCGCGGTGAACATCCAGCGCAGCGCCTTGCCGTCCGGGTCCGGGCCCTCGATGTGGATTTCGTCGCCCACGGCCTTGCCGGTGAGCACGACGAGATACCCCGCGGTGGCCCCCAGCCAGATGACGCGCCACGTGCCCGTCTTCGGGTCGAAGTGGCGCAACGACGTGCCGATTCGACGCTCCCCCACGGCGGCGCTCAGCCCCTCCGGATTCGGATAGCTGAGCACGTCCTGGATGACGCGTCCGTCCAGCACCCAGGAGAAGGACCACTCTCCGGGCTGACGGAAGACCTCCTTCCCCGCCGCGTCGAAGAACGCGACGTCCATGTCCCAGGCGCCGACGAAGCGCCCGAACAACGCGAGCGACTCGGCGTGCGCGGGCACCGGCCCATCCGCGTGGAGCAACTCCAGGGCCCGCCGCGAGAGCGGGGATTGATGATGCGACATGATGCACGTCTCCCATTCGCGGCCCGAGGAAGCTCGAGCCGCGTCATGACTGGCGCTGCGTGGTTGAAGGGGGACTCCGAGCCGGCGGCTCAGCGCGACGTGACGGCGACGCGCTCCCATGCGGGCGGGTAGCGCGTCACCAGGCACAGCTCATCCGTCTCCAGCTCGGCGACGAAGCTCCCGCCCCGGCTCTCATAACGAAAGCGCGTGGGAGCAAGCCGCGTGTAGCGCTGCGGCAGGGTCAGCAGCGCCAGGTCCGGCATGCGCACCCACGCCGCCGTCACCTCGCTCGACGCGCCCACCGGCAGCGCCAGCCGACGCATGGGCAGCGTGTTCGTGGAGGGTGTGAAGCCCAGGTCCACGTCCATGCAGCCACGGAACCGTGGGACTTCCTCGTCGCCCTGCCACCACCGCTGCCGCGCGTCCACCCGCAGGACGAGCGACCGGGGCGCGCCACCGCCCCGCATCAGGATGCGCGCCTCCCTCGTCATCCACCGCGAATCACATTGGATGGTGTACTCCGCGAGGTAGGGCACCCCTTCCTCCGTCACCACCACGGAGCCCGCGAACTCCCAACCGCCATCGAGCTCCCGCAGCTCGGCGTACTCGCTCCCCGGCTGGTCCTGTCGCGTCCATTGCCACGCGCGCAGACACCGCCGCGCCGAGCCCGGGTCGGAGTTCACATCACGCTGGGGAGAGGTCATGAGGGTGCTCGCGGAAGAAAGAAGCGCGTCGGCGCTTCGCCACAATGGAGCGAACCCTAGGCAACACGAGCGGGGCCGTCTTACACATCCTTGCTCCCACTGTCCGAGAGCACACCCTCGTCTTGCTTGCCGAGTCCCGCGTCGCCGCGCCATCCTGACGGCATGCCGCGCCTGCATGCCTCGCTCCTGTTCAGCGCACCGGACCTCCAGCTCGCCCGAGTGACTTGCGACGGGCACGACGGCCCCCGGCCGAAGGAGGAAGGCGTGGAGAGCGAGCGCGTCATCCTCGCGCTCCACGGTCGCTTCCAGTTTCGCGATGCGCGGACGCGCGCCGTGGTGGCCCCGGGTGTCGGCCTGCGCATGCACCCGCGCCGGCCCTGCGAAATCCGCCATCCGCACGGAGGAGGCGACGCATGTCTCTCCGTGCGTGGCTCGTGGCTGAGCCAATGTCCCCAGGCGGAGGCGACGACGTTCCCGGTCAGCACCGAAGCGTACGTGCGACTCCAGTCCCTGCTGGCCCACGCGACACGGGGCGAGCCCGTGGACCGCGTCAAGCTGGAGGAGACCCTGGCCCTCGTCCTCTCCCCCACTGAGCGGCCTGACACCTCGGTGAGCCGACGCGAGCGCGATATCGCCGAGGCCATCGCCCACGAGGCGGCACTCCACTTCGACGCGCGAGCCTCCGTGGAGGTCCTGGCCCGGGGCGCCGGCGTGTCCGCCTTCCACGCGTGCCGCGTCTTCCGCAAGGTGATGGGCACCGGCATCCATCAGCACCTCCAGGAAGTGCGGCTGCGCCATGCGCTCGCGCTGCTCCTGGACACACACCTGCCCCTGGCCGAGGTGGCGCTGGAGGCGGGCTTCGCCAACCAGGGCCACCTGGGCAACGCCTTCCAGCGTCGCTACGGCAAGACACCGGGCGCCGTCAGGAAGACCCTGACGCACCCCGGAGCCTGAGACTCAAGGCCGCTTCGACTCAGAAGCGCGCCGAGCGCAGCGCCGCGAGCAGCTCGTCGGCCGTGGTGGCCACCGCGCGCGCGCCGTGCGCATGCAGCTCCTCCGCGTCCCGGAAGCCCCACGTCACGCCCACGCCGTACATGCCCGCCGCGCGCGCCGTCTCCATGTCCACGGCCGTGTCACCCACGAAGCCACACACGCCGGGGACGAGCTCCAGCTCCGCCGCCATCCCCAGCACCGCCGTCGGGTCCGGCTTGCGAGGCACCCCTGGCCGCTCGCCATACACCCGAGCGAAGGCCACGCCCGGCAACAGCCGCTCCACCAGCCGCTTCACGAAGCTGTCCGACTTGTTGCTCAGCACCCCCATCACCACCCGTTGCTCCGCCAGCGTCGCCAGCAGCGTGGGGATGCCGGGGTAGGACGCGGTCCGGTCGAAGAGGTGCTCGTCGTAGTACGCGCGATACGTCTCCAGCACCGGCGCGGCCAGGTCCTCACGGCCCGCGGGCACCGCCCTGCGCGCCAGCTCCCTCACCCCCTCACCGACGAAGCGGCGGTAGGCGGGCTCCTGGTGCGTGGGCAGGCCGTGGTGTGCCAGCGCGTGGTTCATCGCGTCCGCGATGTCCCCCAGCGAATCCACCAATGTCCCATCCAGGTCGAAGAAGACGGCACGAAGCTGCATGTGATGAGCTCTCCAGTGAAAACAAAAACGCCCCGGCCAACAGGGCCAGGGCGTTCAGGGCGTCGAGGCCCGCTCAGCCGTCCCTAGGGAGTGACGGCCGCCGTGGTGGCGTCGTCCGCTCCAGCGACGGTCAGCACCGCGAAGTTGATGTTGTTGTAGCCGGCCGTGGCGCAGCTGAACATCACCCGCTTGATGATGGCGTACTCCACATCCTTGTGAGCCTGGATGTTGATGTCGCCCTTGAACGTGTTGGCGTCGTCGTTCGCCATCGCGTGCAGGTCCTCGAACTGCTTCTTCATGTCCCGCAGCTTCTCTTCCAGCGCGGGGATGTTGAGGTACTCGTCCTTGGAGAAGTCCTCCACGCGACCGACGATGGTGCCGGACACGCTCACCTGCTCGCCGGACACCATGACGACCGGGTGCATCTCCACTTCCTGGATGTGGACTGCTTCCGGGAGCTGGATGTCCTTGGTCATCATCAGCACCTCGCCCGTCGCGGAGAAGTTCGCGATGAGGAAGAGCACGATGATGACGAACATGTCGACCAGCGGGGTGATGAGCAGGTCGGAGTAGCCGCTGCGCTTCGCGTGGGCGGCGCCGTGCCCGAACACCTTGGAGTGCTCGAGTCGCTTGCCGTACCGCTTGCCTGGAACCTTGATGGCCATGACTGGGTGTGGCTCCGTGCTCGGCTAGCCCATCGCCGCGGACACCGACACCTGGGGCAACCCAGAGCCGATGCACTCGTCGATGATGCGGACCAGGTCCTCGTAGCGGACCTTGTCTTCGGGCTGAAGGGTGATGGCTGTCTGGTCCGGAAGCTGCGCCTTCAACTCCTTGAAGCGCGCCACCAGCTTGGACAGGTCCGTCTTGCCCTTGCCGTCTTTGGTGAGGGGGATGGGGTCGAACGTGCTCTGGTCCGCCGAGAGCCGAAGCTCCGTCGGGGTGATGAGCAGGGTCAGCTGCACCGTCTTGGTCTCCGTCGGCGGCTGCTCCTCCTCCGTGGAGGGACCTCCCGCCTGGGAAACTTGAAGTCGGCCAATCTGGGTCCAGACCGCCGTCATGATGAGGAAGCTGATGGTCACTGCCATCAGGTCGATGAATGCGGTCAGGTTGATGGGAGCATCGAGCGACTTCTTGCCGCCTTTCCCACCACCTCCTGTGTCCATTCCGCCGGCCATGGCGTTGTCCTCCTAAGGCCCCGCGCGGTGAGGCGCGGCAAGAGACTGAAAGGGGCGCGCCGTTGTCCCCACGTCACGTGGGGACAGGACAGCGCGCCCGGGTTCCGGGTTCCCTGCGGGAGCCCGAATCAGTCGTCGTGGTGGTCCCGGGCGGCGGGGACGTTCAGGTTCTTGAACTTGTCCTTGTTCGCCACGATGAGGTTCAGCACGGAGACGCTGGTCTCGTTGATGTCGTTGATCAGCGACTGGGTGCGGCCCATCAGCACGGAGAAGGCGATGAGGCACGGAATGGCCGTCACCAGCCCGAAGCCCGTGCAGTTCATGGCTTCGGAAATACCGTTGGCGAGAATGGTCGCCTTGTCGGCCGGGTTCACGTTCGCCACGGCCTCGAAGCAGGAGATGAGACCCGACACGGTGCCGAGCAGACCGGCGAGCATCGCCGCGTTGCCGAGCATCGCCAGGTAGCCACTGCGGGCCTCCAGGCGGGGCGTCTCGCGCAGGGTGGCCTCGTCCAGCGCCGCCTGCACTTCGTCCTGGCCCTTGGGAACGTTCATCAGACCGGCCTTGATGACGCTCGTCAGCGGCGTCGCCTTCTGGCCCGCCACGTAGTTGATGGCCTTGTCCAGGTCACCGGCGTAGATGTGCTTCTTGAGTCCACGGAGGAAGGCTTCCTTGTTGATGGACGCCTTGCCGAACAGAACGATGGCCCGTTCGACCATGATGGAGAGGGCCACCACGAGACACGCGGCGATGGGATACATACCCCACTGACCGGCCTCCCAGCGCCTGGCGACCTCTTCGAAGAAGCCCCGCTCGGGACCACCAGCGTTCGCGAGCACGGCCAGATTCGTCAAAAACCCCAGGTTCATCGCGTCTTGCCTCCACGGCAGCTTGGCCCGGCGCTCCGGACCTTCCAGGACCTGTCGCCCCCCCGGGCGTGCGCCCCAGAGATGGGCGGCAGGTATGGATGTTGAAAACGGTGGTGCCGACTTTAGGAATGGCTGTCTGGGGTGTCAAGGCAGGGGTCCTGGCGTTAAGTGCTGAAATCTCACAGGAATTTTGCGCTGGAGTACCCCTTGCCAGCATGGACTCCAGGCAGCAGTGCGGGCGTTTCCGGGGGCTTCCCAACCCGGCCTGGTTGTGTCAGCGCGCGCTTCCGAGCCCAGGGAACGCATGCTAATGCCGGCGCATGGCGAGGAAGCGCATTGGCGAGCTGCTGCTGGAGCAGAGGGCGATCAGCGTCGCCCAGCTCGAGACGGGGCTCGCGGCCCACCGGAAGTCAGGGCAGCGGTTGGGGGCGACACTCATCGCCCAGGGAGCGATCACCGAGACGACGCTCGCGGGCGCGCTGAGTCAGGCGCTCGGGATGCCGCAGGTGGATCTCCCGGCGGTGACGCCGGAGTGGGCCGCGGTGCACATGCTGCGCCCGCGTTTCTGCGAGCAGCATGACCTGTTCCCCATCGCGTTGGAGAGCGTGGGCGGACGGCGTCAGCTCGTCGTCGCGATGAGTGATCCACTCAACCTTCCGGCGGTGGAGGAGATTGAGTTCACCACCGGACTCAAGGTGAGCGTGCGCGTGGCGGCGCTGTCCGCCGTGCGGGGCGCCATCCTGCGCTACTACCACAAGGTTCCCGTCACGCCGGCGGGTGGGGCGAGCGCGAAGCCCGCCGCTCCTACGGCCCGCGCGAGGCCCGCCGCCGTGCCCGCGAAGCCCGCGCCGCCGACCCAGCCTCCGCCGAGCGATGCGAGTGCTGACGATGATGAGGAGGACGAGGTCATCGTCGGCGAGGAGCTGCCCCCGGGTGAGACGACGCAGCGCACGTCGCTGGCGGAGCTGATCCGCACGCGCGAGGAGCAGCGCAAGCAGAAGCGCGAGCAGGCCACGGCGAAGCCGAAGCCCCCCTCGGGCGGCGGAGTGCTCGATGACCTGGACTATCTCTTCGGGCAGGCCCGCGAGGACCCGGACCGCGTCGAGGAGCTGGAGCGCAAGTTCTGGGCGCTGATGCGCATCATGGCGCGCAAGGGACTGCTCTCCAGCGAGGAGTTCCGCCGCGAGCTGGACGACGAGGGCGAGGACAAGGGGTGAGCCGTGCACTCCCGGCCGCCGGCATGAACCGGTGGCCTGGTCGTCCGCTGGCTTCCCGGGGTACCTGGACGCTCGGGCGCCTTCGCTGAAACCGACTTCGGGCCTCGCGCGTAAGGGAAGCAGAACCCCCGCGCGTCGGGCGTGTCCGGAGAGAGGCTCCAGCCCATGTCGTCCGTCATCGTCAGCTCACGCTCCGCCCGCTCCCGTTCCTGGAGCGCAACCAGACGTCTGTTGTTATCACTGCTCTTCGCGGTGCTCGCGGCGTGCACCCAGGCGAGCAGCGCCGCCGCGGCCGGAGGCGCGCTCGAAGCCGGGACGCGGCCCGCGGTGGGAGACTCCCGCCGCTACGAGAAGCCCTCGGACGCGGAGCTGCGCCGCACCCTCTCGCCCACGGCGTACGAGGTGACGCAGCGGGCGGCGACCGAGCCCCCGTTCCGCAACGCGTACTGGAACCAACACGAGGAGGGGCTCTACGTCGACGTCGTCACGGGCGAGCCGCTGTTCTCCTCCAAGGACAAGTTCGACTCCGGCACCGGCTGGCCCAGCTTCACGCGTCCGGTGGAGTCCTCGCACGTGGTGGAGAAGCGGGACGAAAGCCTGGGCATGACGCGCGTCGAGGTCCGCTCGAAGGCGGGTGATTCCCACCTGGGCCACCTGTTCGACGACGGGCCCCAGCCCACGGGGCAGCGCTACTGCATCAACTCCGCGTCGCTGCGCTTCGTCCCGGTGAACGACATGGAGAAGCAGGGGTACGGCGAGTGGTTGACGCTGTTCGGCCGCAAGCCCGCGAGCGCGACGCCCGCGAAGGTGGACGTGGGCAAGGCGCTGGCCGCGTCGGGTGTCACCGAGACGGCGCTGCTCGCGGGAGGCTGCTTCTGGGGCATGGAGGACCTGCTCCGCAAGATTCCGGGCGTGCTCCAGACAGACGTCGGCTACACGGGCGGCAATCTGGAGAAGCCCACGTATCAAGACGTGAGCGGTGGACGGACGGGGCACGCGGAGTCGGTGCGCGTCGTGTTCGACCCGAAGGTGCTGAGCTTCGCGACGCTGCTGGAGGACTGGTTCTTCCGCATGCACGACCCGACGACGCTCAACCGCCAGGGCAACGACGTGGGGACGCAGTATCGCTCCGCCATCTTCGTGCTGTCCGACGAGCAGCGCCGCGTCGCCGAGGAGGTGAAGGCGCGCGTCAACGCCTCCGGAAAGTGGAAGAAGCCCGTCGTCACCCAGGTCGTCCAGGCAGGCGAGTTCACCCCCGCCGAGGGCTATCACCAGGACTACCTCGTGAAGAATCCGGGCGGCTACACCTGCCATTACATGAGGGACTGAGAAACCCGGGCTTTATCCGGGTGATACAAGTCTCACCTCCCTGGGAAGGCGGGTGAGCAAGCCCTGGCGCGGGACGTCGAGCCTCGAAACCGGGGCGCGTCTCGCAGGGGTGAAGTGGACTCAAGGCGGGCGTGGGCGGTGTGCGGCTATGCTGCGCGGATGATCTGCCCAGTCTGCGCGCGGTTTCGCGACACGGCATCGGGGGGCGTATGTCTGGAGTGCGGCGCCACCCTCCTGCCCGTCACCGAGCCGCACTTCGATGCACTCGTCACGAAGACACTCTGGCGACGCATCCAGGATTGGCGCTCCGACGCGCTCCTCGATGAGGCGACGGCGCTCCGGCTCGAACAGTCCCTCAATGCGATAGCGGTGCCCGTCGAGGCTCCGTCCGTTGAGAGCGCGCGGGCCGTGGGCCATGACTCGCCTGAGGTCATCACGCAGCCGCTGGACTCCGCCGCGCGCGTGGAGGCCTGGGCGGATGGCGTCGCCGCTTCGGCGCGTCGTGGGGGAGGCTGGAGTCTCTTCGGTTGGGGCGCGGCGCTCGCGCGCTCACTGGAGGAGGCCGCGAAGGAGGAGCGTGAGCAGACGGCACACGCGCCCCGTGGCTCCCGACATGACCGGGACGCGGGCGAGGACGACCTCGGCTCCGCGCTGGGCTCGGGACAGTCGCTGTTCGCCCGGGATGCCTCGGGTGTGCTCGGTGGTGGACTGGAAGCGGTCGTCGCGCTCGACGCGCAGCCCGAGGCGAGCACGGCCCGGCTGAACGACTTCATCTGGTGGTTCCTCGGCGCGGTGCTGGTGCTCGGCGGCTCGCTCATGGGCGTCCGCGAGGCATGGAACGCGTTGGGCGGCGTTCCGCGCCAGCTCCTCGTAACGGGAGCCTTGTGGGGTTACCACGCGGGCTTCATCGGGCTCGGCGTGTTCCTGTCCCGCCGCTCGATGCCCGTGGGCCGCGTCCTGTCGGGCATCGGCCTGGCGCTGCTTCCCGTCGCGTTCGTCGCGCTGTCCTCACTGGTGGCGCTGTCACCGCTCTGGGGCCTTCCCGTCGCGCTGGGGCTCACCGCGTTGGGGATGGTGCCGCTGAAGTCCGCGGGCAGGCTGCTGCACGGGACGCCCGCGACGGCGCTCGGGTTGGCGCTGTTCCCGTCGCTGCTCGCGGGCCTGCCGCTGATGGGGCTGGATGAGGCGCCGTGGCTGCGCGTGCTCTGCGCCTTCGCGGGTGTGGTGGCGCTGGGGGCCACGTTGTGGCGCTCGCGCAAGGAGACGTCCGCGAACGTGCTGCTCGTCGGGGCGAGCGCGGCGCTGTATGGAGCGCTGTGGCTCGCGGTCTTCGCCGTGTCGAGCGGGCCCTCGGGGTTCGATGATTTGGAGCCGGGCGGTGCGCTGTTCGCGGGGATGACGCTCTGGGCGCAGGCCATCGCCACGGTCCTCGCGGTGGCGGCGACCACGCACTCCGCACGCGAGACGCTTCCTCGGACGAGCGCGGTGCTGGAGACCGTGGCGCACGCGGTGCTCGCGGCCGGTGCGCTCGCGGGAGCCATCACCGCGTTCTCGGTGGGGACAAATGGAGACCTCCAGGTCGATGGCGCGTCGGCGCTCGCGCCGGTGCTCGCCGCCGGAGTCTTCTTCCTGCTGGAGTCGCGACGCCGCGCCCTGGTGCACCCCGGGGCCATGGCCACGCTCCTCGCGGGAGCACTGCTCGCGCGGACGCTGTCGCCAGACGAGCAGGGCTGGTGGGTGTTCGGAGGCGCGGCGGCGGCCTCTCTGCTGATGCTCGCGGCGCGCGGAAGCGACTCGGGGATGCTGCGCATCCGGCTGCTGGCGTGGAGCATCGTCAGCGCGGTGGTGTCGATGCCGCTCGTCTCCTGGATGGAGGGCGACGCTTCTCCGTGGCCCCGAGTCTTCACGGGTCTGGCCTTCGCGGTGGCCGCGCACGTCTCTGGAGGCTGGCGCTTTCGAGGACTGCACTACGTGGGCGGAGCCGCCGCGCTCTTCGGCGCCCTGGCCTTCGTCGATGGGACTCCGTGGCTCTCGGGTGATTGGAGTCGCCTCGCGGTCTTCGCGCTCGTGAGCGGGCTGTACGGTGTCGCGGGGCTCGTGCAGGCCGCGTGGGCCAGGCCGGCCTCGCCCCAGGACGCGCTGTTGCCCCTGGATGACCTGTCCCTGGTGATGGCCTCGGCGGGCGTGTTCCTGGCCATCGGCGTCGCGCCCGTGCCGCCAGAGCTGCTCACGTCCATCGCAGTCGCGTTGCCGGGTGGTGTCCTTGTCGCGCTTCCCACTGCGCTGGTGTCGCTGGCGTTGTTGTTGAGGACGCGCAGGGACAGCACTCGCCTCGTGAGCCTCATCGCGGCCACGGGCGTGGCGCTCGTCGTGTCCCAGGTGCTGGGCACCGTCTCAGACTTCTCGTCGGCGCGTTCAGCGCTGGGCTCGGCGGCCGTGGCGTTCGGCTTCGCGCTCTTCGCGACACTGCGCCCGCGTCCTCCCGTCGTCGACCCGGCCGCGGCCCCTGTCCCGCCGCGCGGCCTCTGGGGTCGGGGGGTGTTCGCCCTCTTCCGGTTGCCGCTCGGGGCACGTGGGCTGTCGCTCTACACGGACGGCTTCGCCACGGCCGCGCTGGTGCAGGCCCTCATCGCGACACTCACGCTGGTCCAGTGGCTCCCCTTCCCCACCGATGCCGAGCGAGGCATGTGCCTGCTCGCGGGCGGACTGCTCGTCCTGACCGCGCTCCTGACGTTCCTGACGCGCGGCTTCGTGGACTGGGAGCTCCGGGGCTCGGTGGTGACGCTCGCGGCCATGGGCGGGTTCATCGCGCTGACGGCGGTCATCAATCGCGCGGGCCGTCCCCTCCCGCCGGACGTCGTGGCGATGCGGCTTCCGCTCATCGGCGTCGCGCTCTGGGGTGTCGCGCTGGCGACGAGGCGCTTCGGCCCGTGGCTGGCGAAGTGGCTGGAGCGCCCCAGTCATGGCCCGCTGTACCACGCGGTGCCTCACGTGGGCGTGGCGGCGCTGGCGCTCGTGCTCCTGAAGGGCGCGGTCCTGGTCGGCCTGCCGTCTCCGTCACACGCGCTGGGAATCACCCCTCCGCTGCTGGTGCTGGGCGCTGCGGTACTGGTGCTGCTACTCGCCGCTTCGTTCCGCGCGGTGCCGCTGGCGAGCCTCGGGTTGTACCTGGGGCTGCCCGGCGCGGCGCTCTGGGCCGCGAGGCAGTCGCTGTTCGGCCCTTCGCTCGTCTCGCTGGCGCCGCCGGATGGCCAGTGGGTGCGCGTGGGCGCCGAGGGCTATCACTGGCTCTCGGAAGCGGCGTGGCTCGCGCCCGGCGACACCGTGTTCCTCCTGTGGCAGCGGGCCTTCGCGGGCATCGCCGCCGCGGGGCTCGTCTATGCCGTGGCCTCGGTCCGGGGTCTGCCCGAGCAGTTCCGGCACCTGTTGCACCGTCGCTCCATCACGGCGGTGTGGATTGTGGGGCTCGCGGCGCTCTTCCAGCCCGGACTCACGGCGGCGGGCCTCGTCTGCGCGACGGGCGTGGCGCTGTTCGTCGGTGGAGCCCGGGCACAGGGGCGCGGCGTGCTGGGCGCGAGCATCCTCCTGTTGGTGCACGCGTTGGCGCACCAGGTGGACATCCTGGAGGCATGGCCGGGCCCCGTGCTCGCGATGGTGGGACTCGCGGTGGTGACAGTGGGCCCGTGGATTGCGAACAAGCGCGGCCTGTCCGAGGGCGCGACGCGCGTCCGCATCCAGCAGGCGATGGCCGTCTATCTCATCGTGGCCACGGTGTACGCGCTGGCGGTGAACGGCAACACGTCGTCGACGCTCGCGGCGCTCAACCTGCTCGCGGAGATGCTCACCGGACTGGGCGGCAACTGGATGGTGTCGCCGGCCTTCCCGGTGACGCTGGTGCTCATCGCGGCCTCGTTGCTGGTGGCGGCGTTCCGGTGGAAGGGCACGTTCGCCTCGCTCATGGCGTCGGCGGGCACCTGGGTGGCGGGCAGCGCGGTGCTGGCCTCGTTCATGGCCGGGTTCACGATTCGCGCGAGCCTCACGGGCCCCTGGCTGCGCTATGGGGACCTCTTCATCGTCCATGGCGCGGTGCTGGCCCTGGCGTCCGCGGGGGCCGTGGTGGCCCTGCAGACCGCGCAGCGGTGGACTCGCGCGCGGCGGGCGGACATCGCGGTGGGGATGACGTGGGGGCGGGATGCGTGGCTCGTGGCGACGGGAGTGATGCTCGCCGCGCTGGCCGTGAGCGGCAATGCGCCCCAGGAGTCGTTGACGACGGCCATCGCGGCCATCGGCCTGGCGGTGCTGGTGGCGCTGCACTGCGCCTGGGTGGAGCACACGGGGCGGCACGTGTACTTCGTGCAGCTCGCGGTGGTGGGCGTCTACGCGCTGGTGCGCGGCCTGTATGCGCCCGGCCTGCGGGCCGAGCATGACGCCCTCTTCGCGCTGGCGCTGGGCTTCACGCTCGTCGGCGTGACGGTGATGGCGCGTCGAGCGGGAGTGCGTCCGGTGGAGGCGGCGACCCGACGCTTCGCGGCGCTGTTGCCCATCGGCATGGCGCTCGTGTTGCCGGGCGAGGCGACGCAGGAGGCGGCGTTGCTCGCGGGTGGCTCCGGACTCCTGTACGCGGCGCTGGGGGCGGTGGAGCGGAGCCGGATGTTCGGCGCCTTCGCGGCGGCGGCGTGCAACCTGGCGCTGCTCATCGCCGCGCTGGCCTTCGGATTGGAAGGGCTGGAAATCTACCTGGCGCCGCTGGGCCTGCTGCTGTTGATGCTGGGGCAGCTCTTCACGGAGAGCCTGCCGCACGCGGCTCGCAACACGGTGCGAATCCTCGGAGGCATGCTGCTGTACGTGCCCGCCGCGGCGAAGCTGGCGATGCGGGTGGGCGAGTCACCAGACGGCACGTATGCGCTCATCTTCGGCGGCGTCTGCCTGCTGGGTGTCGCGCTGGGGATGGCGCTGCAGATTCGCGCGTACCTCGCGCTGGGTACGCTGTTCCTCACACTGGACGTGGTGGCCAACCTGCTCGACGCGGGCCTGAGGGACCACCGCATCGGCTTCCTGGTGATGACGCTCACCGGACTCACCGTCATCGGCGGCCGTGTCCTGACGACGCTGAAGCGCCAGGAGTGGGACCTGCTCGTGCGAAGGGTGCGCGTGCAGCTCCGGGGCTGGGACTGAACTGACGCCTCGCCGCTGTCAGTCCAACGACAGCGGCAGGCGCACGGAGAAGGTGGTGCCCGCGCCCACGGTGCTCGTCACCGTGAGCCGGCCGCCGTGGTTCTCCACGATTCCCTGGCAGATGGAGAGCCCCAGGCCCGTGCCCTTGCCCTCCGGCTTCGTGGTGAAGAAGGGCTCGAAGATGCGCTGGAGGTGCTTGGGGTCGATTCCCGTCCCCGAGTCCCGCACCGACACCACCGCCTCCTGCCCCTCGCGCCGCGTCGCCAGGAACACCGAGCCGCCCGGCTGCATCGCGTGGCACGCGTTGGTGATGAGGTTGACGAACACCTGCACCAGGTTGGCGCGCACGGCCGACAGCGGCGGCAGCTCGGAATACTCACGGTGCACGCTGACCCGCGCCTGCGAGACGACGTGCTCACAGAAGCCCACCGCCATGTCCACCACGGCGTTGAGCTGCACCCGCTCCGGCTTGTCCTGCGCCGGTCGCGCGTAGCTCACCAAATCCCGGGTGAAGCGAAGGATTCGGTGGCTGCTCTCCAGGATCTTCCGCAGCTTCTCCTGGTCCGCGGGATTCGCGCCCGGCGTCGTCCGCGAGCGCTGGAGCAGCGCATCCGCGTACGTGGCCACCGCCGTCATCGGGTTGTTGATTTCATGCACCACGCTGGCCGCGAGCTGGCCAATCGACGCCAGCTTCTCCGCGTGGATGATGCGCTTCTCCAGCTCCTTCACTACCGTGATGTCCTGGCCGATGGCGATGACGCCCTCCACCTCGCCATGGGGCGCCAGCATCGAGGACGTGGCGAACGACACCCGCACCTCGTTGCCGTCGCGCGACAACAGTCGGGTCTCGAAGCTGTTCACCGCCTCACCGCGAATCGCGGCGGCGATGACCTGGGACAGCCGCAGGTGCTCGCTCTCCGGCACCAGCCAGAAGAGGTCCTTGCCCAGCACGTCTTCCTTCCGGAAGCCCGTCAGCGCGCTGAGCGCCTGGTTGAACACCACCACCTGCTGGTCCCGATTGGCGACGAGGATGAGCGCGTTCGCCTTCTCCAGCAGGTCCTCCAGGTACTTGCGCACGAACGTCAGCTCATCGATGAGCTTCGCGTTCTTCACCGCGACCGCGACCTGGCTCGCCAGTTGGAGCAACACGCGCTCGTCGTGCTGCACGTCCGCGTCCAGCCCCTCCGGATACTCCATGTTGATGGCGCCGAAGAGCTGCCCGCTCGCCACCAGCGGCGCGCTCACGCCGTGCGTGCTGCCCAGGAACAGCAGCGGCACCTCGCCCAGCACCGTCACCCGACCCGCCGGCAGCGCCGAGCGTCCCAGGTTCAGCTTCTCCACCGCGCGCTGCAACAGCACCAGCGGCTCGTGCGCGCCCTCCTTCAGCCGGCCTTCCGCGTAGAGCGACGTCAGCCCGCCGGTGCGCGAGTCGGTGATGCGGATGCAGAACGAGCGCCCGGGGAACAGCTCCTTCACCCCGCGCGCCACCGCCGCCACCAGCTCCTCCTCGCCGCCCGCCTCCGCCACGCTGCGGCCCAGGTCGAGCAGCACGCCCTCGGTGCGCGCCTGCTCCAGCAGCGCCCGCTCCGCCATCATCAGCCGGCTGCGTGCCAGCTCCGGGTCGTTCCGTGCCCGCACGGCTATCACGTCACCCCGGCGCGACATCGTCAGCACGGCGCCCGGCTTGCCCGCGAGCGGCAGCTCCAGGTCGCAGCTGGAGCTCTCCACGGGCACCCGCGCGGCGGCCAGCGCGTGCGCGACATCCTCCATCGTCGCCTGATGGTCCGCGCAGAAGCGGTGAAAGGCCTCGTTGACCGCCACCAATCGCAGCGACGTGTCACACAGGGCCGCGGGCGTGTCGAGCGCCTCGAAGAAGGCCTGGAACGCCTCGGGCCCCGGGCCACCGGGGATTCGCACGACGCGGGTGTCAGTCTTCATGGGAGGTCGCCTTGTCCAGGTCGAGAATCTGCTGCTCCCCCATGTACGACTTCGTCTCGTAGCGGGTGATCTTCCCAATCTTCCGGACGATCTCCGCCATGCGCTCCGCCTCCCGGTAGATGATGTCCACCGGCTTCCAGGCGAAGTCTTCTTCCTTCAGCTTGCGCTTGAGCAGCTCCGCGTAGCCCATCACCGACGTGAGAGGCTGGTTGAGCTCATGCGCCGCGGTGCCGGCGAGCGCGACGATGACGGCGCTCTTCTCGCTCTCCTCCAGCCGAGTCTCCGCGTCCGACAGCTTGCGCTCCAGCTTCATCCGGTCGCGCATGTCCGTGAAGATGCCGACGCTGAAGACCTCGCGCCCGCCCTCGTACACGAGCGATGCCGTCATGTTGACCGGCACCCGCTCCCCCGCGCGATTCACCAACTCCTCGCGCGTGAGCGACATGCGTCCCTTGCCACCGTGCTCCGCCCCCCGGAGCGTGGCCATGATTCGCCGCGCGACGCCTTGGGGATAGAGCTGCTCCACGGTGACGCCCGCCATCGCCTCCTGCGCGGTGTAGCCCACCAGTGCCTCCGCGCCCTTGTTGAAGAGGATGATGCGCCCCTTCAGGTCGGCGGCGATGATGGCGTCCACCGACGAGTCGATGAGCCGCTCCAGGAAGTCCTTTGTCTGGCGGAGCTCATCCTCCATCCGCCGCGCGTCGGTGACGTCCCGGAAGGACAGGATGGTGGCCGCGTCCTCGTCACGCAGCGGCGCGGCGGACATGGACAACGTCAGCCGACGGCCCTTCGCCGTGCGGACCTCCACGTCCACGCCCGAGCGCGCCTCGCCCCGCGAGGCCGCCGTCACCAGCTCCATCAGCACGCCGTCATCCACCGGCTGCGTCACCTGATGCAGATGCCGCCCCCGGGCCTCGGGCGCCGGCAGGTCCAGCATCGCCGCGCCGGAAGGATTCAGCGACAGGACGCTCGCCTTGTCGTCGAGGATGGCCACGCCCTCGCTGACGTGCGCGAAGAAGAGCTGGTAGGGCTTGAAGGAGGCCGCCTGCTCCTCGGCCGCCAGGCGCGCCGTCTTCTCCGCCTCCGTCTGGCCCCGCACCGACTGGAGCACCGAGGCGTTGCGCAGCGCCACCGCCGTGGCATGCGCCACCGTGGTGAGGAAGTCGATTTCCCGCGAGGTGAACGTGCGCCGCCGCCCCGCCGCGCGCAGCAGCAACACGCCGCGCACCTGACCTCGGATGGGCAGGGGCAGCGCGGCGATGGCGTGGATGCCTCGCGCCGCCACGGCCCTGCGCTCCACGTCACCCAACAGGGGATGCGTGGGCGCCTCCTCCATCACCACCGGGCGACCCGTGCGCATCACTTCGCGGATCTCCGGGTAGCGCGACAGCTCGATGCGCAGGTCCTTGAGCGTCGGGTCATCGCTGGCCGCGACGATGATGCCCTCGTCCGCGTTGCGACCGAGCATCACCAGCGTGGCCCGCGCGATGTCCAGCTTCTCCGCCAGCCGGCGCGTGACGCCGTGGAGCAGCGCCTCCACGTCGGAGGTCTCCGCGTAGTCCGCCGTCAGCTCCAGCAGGAGCGCCAGGTCTTCCTGACCGCGCTCCTGGCCCTCGCGCTCCAGGTGACGCCCGGCGGCGCGGTGGAGCCGGAACACCAGCTCGTGCGGCGACACCGGGGTGGTGAGGACGTCCGCGGGGCGCAGCGGCTCCGCGGAGGAGAGGCCCTGCTCGGTCGGCTCCACCAGCGCCACCAGCGTGATGTGCGAAGCGCGAGGCGAGTCGAGCAGGGTGCGAAGCGCGGGGCCGCTGTCCGGCGAGGTGAGGTCCACCAACGCCAGCGCGGCGCCCTCCACGCCATCCACCACGCGCAAGCCCGCGCGCGCGGCCGCCGCCGCGAGGAGCTCACGGGCGGGCGAGGCCGGAGGCACCAGGGTGATGCCGAGAGCGAATTCCAGCGATGACGGCACGTGGAGGGTCGGGGCGAAAGGGGGGGAGCCAGCCCACTCTACACGCCCCGACGCCTCAGGGGCAGTCCGACTCGAATGCCCCCAGGTCCGGGGCCACGCCGCAGAAGGTCAGACCCAACCCCAGGCCCGCGTTGCGACCCACCGAGCCCGACCCCAGCCGGAAGTCCCCGGTGTCGATGTTGACGAACCCGGGCGACTTCTCCAGCGAGCGTTTGTCCAGCCCGCTGCGCGAGCGCCACTCCGTCAGGTTCACGCTCTCCCCATTCAACAGGAAGGAGGCGGAGCCGGAGGCGCGGAAGAAGAGGTTGCCATCCATCACCGTGCTGGAACGCGCCGTGCCAGCACGAGTCGACACGCCGCAGCCGGCGAAGACGTTGTTGCGCACGTCCAGGCTCGCGCTCGGCCCCGTGTCGCCGTGCCCGAAGGTGAGGCAGGGCCCCGGCATGTTCCACACCGTGTTGTGCTGCACCTTCACGTCCGTGGAGGTGTCCACGCGGATGCCACCGCCATCCTCGCTACCCCCCAGACCATCCCGGATGAGGTTGCGACGGATGACGATGCGGGTGGGCGGACCGTTCACCCGGTTGCCGCCGATGTTGATGGCCCGGCCGTTCCCATAGAAGACGTTGTCCTCCAGGGTGACGTCCGCCGCGGAGAGGTGCACGACGACCCCCTCGCCCCGCGAGGAGGACGTGGCCTTGTGGCCCCAGATGATGTTGCCGCGCAGGGTGACGTGGGTGCAGGTCTTCACGTCCACGCCGTTCTCCCGGTTCTCATGCAGCTCGTTGTCCTCCACGAGCAGGTTGTCGAAGGGCGTACCGGACACGGTGGCGCCGGCCTCGGGGCCGATGCACTGCACCGCGTCTCCGGAGTTGTGATGGATGTCATTGCCGCGCACCACCACGTTCTTCGACGTGGTCTGCACGATGATGCCGTGGCTGTCGCTGCTGCCCCGGTTGAAGTTCGAAATCGTGTTGCCCTCGATGAGGATGTCGTGGGCCTTCTCCGACACGTTGAGCCCCGCGCCCGCCGTGCCGTTCTTCGCCACGCAGTCGCGCAGCACGCCATGGTGCGCGCCGGTGCCTCGCCACAGCACGGCGAAGGCGGCGGAGCCCGCGGCATCCAGCGTGATTCCCTCGACGTTCCAGTAGGCGCCGCGCACGTCCACCAGCGCGGACTCGCCGCTGGGCTTCACCACGGGCGAGCTGCCAGGCGCGGCCTTCACCGTGAGCGGCTTCGCCTCCGTGCCGCCGCGCTCCTCCAGCTTGAGGCGCTCCGCGTAGTTGCCCGTCTTCAGATAGATGGCCTCGCCCGGCGCGATGAGCGTCAGCGCCCGAGTCACCGTGCGCAGCGGCGCGCTCTCCGTGCCGGAGGCGCCGTCACTGCCCGACGGCGCCACCCAGAGGATGCGCGTGTAGGTCGGCTTCGGCGGCACCGGAACAGGCTCGGGTTCGGGTTCGGGCTCCGGTTCAGGCTCCGGAGTCGGCGTGGGGTCGGGGTCGGGCACCGGGGTCGGCGTGGGCTCCGACGGCTGCTCGGTGTCGTCGGGGTCCGTGGGCGCCGGCGTGGGAGTCGACGGTGTCGTGGGGGAGGGCGACGACGGTGAGCCCGTGGATGGCGCTTCATCGGGGGACGGACGCGAGCCCGTGTTCTGGGTCAGCTCGCTCTTGCCGTTGCAGGCAAGCAGGGCGAGCAGGGCAGCGGAGCAGTAGGCCGTCAGCAGCGGTGAGCGTTGGCGCATCCTGTCAGACTCCATGTGTGGGTCGCGGCGTGTGGGGCGCTCGCGAGGACGGCCGCCAATCGGGGCGCGCGGCCTGTTCATTCCCCGGCTCAATGGCAACCCAGACTCGCCAGGCCGCAGGGCAAGGAAGCAGGAAATGGGATTTCGCGGGGTTGCGTT
The DNA here is from genome assembly GCF_013372595.1 of Myxococcus sp. AM011. NCBI lineage: Bacteria > Pseudomonadati > Myxococcota > Myxococcia > Myxococcales > Myxococcaceae > Myxococcus > Myxococcus sp. AM011. Next base: position 85,294 of record NZ_JABXEM010000003.1, on the reverse strand, counting down.
GAGCGCGAAGAAGTCAGCCTGATGCACGCGGACCCACGCATTCGCGCCGTTGCCTGTACAGGTGTGCGGATGAAGGCGGTTTCATTCCCGATTCAGACAGGCCGGACTTCACTCGGAGAGAAGGTCGCTCCGGGCAGGAGCGTGCAGTCGGGGGCGCGTCGAGAAGGCGTCTCCGACGAGAGGTGGACTGTCGGGTCCGCGCGGAGGGCGCCTCGCAGGGAGGGCTTTCCCCGTGCGCGGGCGCGGGCCCCGTGCCATTTAGCGCGCGGGCATCGCACTCAAAGGGAACGCCATGAACGTGCTGGTTACGGGAGCCACGGCTGGATTCGGCCTGGCCATCGCGCGTCGCTTCATCCGCGAAGGTGCGCGAGTCATCGCCACCGGGCGCAGGACAGAGCTGTTGGAGAAGCTGCGCGCGGAGCTGGGTGAGCGGCTGCTGCCGGTGACGCTCGACGTGACGGAGCGCGAGGCGATGGCGAAGGTGCTCGACGCGCTGCCGGCGGACTTCGCCGAGGTGGACGTGCTGGTCAACAACGCGGGGCTGGCGCTGGGGTTGGAAGCGGCGCAGTCGGCGCACCTCGACGACTGGGAGGTGATGGTCGACACGAACGTGAAGGGCGTCCTCTACTGCACGCACGCGGTGCTGCCCGGCATGGTGGCGCGCAACCGGGGCCACATCATCAACATGGGCTCGGTGGCGGCGGACTATCCGTATCCGGGTGGCAACGTGTACGGCGCGACGAAGGCCTTCGTGCAGCAGTTCAGCCTCAACCTGCGCGCGGACCTGTTGGGCACGGCGGTGCGCGTGACGGACATCGAGCCCGGACTCGTGGGCGGCACGGAGTTCTCCAGCATCCGGTTCAAGGGGGATGCTGCTCGCGCCGCGGCCCCCTACGCCAACACGCAGCCCCTGACGCCCGAGGACATCGCGGACGCGGTGCACTGGGTGGCGTCGCGACCGGCGCACGTGAACATCAACGTCATGTCGCTGATGCCGGTGGCCCAGGCCTTCGGACCGCTCCCAGTGAAGCGGCAGGGCTGAGCCACGCGGTGGGCCCGCCATGACGCGGTGCTTCCCCGTCTGCCCGAAACATGAATCACCATTCACTTTTCGGACAAGGGGCCCTGCGCCCCTGGGGCGGCCTGGGCTAACGTTGGAGACATGAGCGACTCGGACCGCCCGCCTCCGCCCAGGGGACTCCTCGCCCGGGGACTGAAGCTCCTGGGCCACCTCACCCACCCGGAGACTCGCACGGGCCAGGTGTTCACCCGCGCCGAGCAGCGCCTCACCCGCGTCCTCACGCGCGTCTCCGAGAGCCCCACCTACCTGCGCGCCAGCGGCACCGTGCTGCGCCAGGGCCTCAACGCGCGCATCCGCCGCAACAGCTTCGTGGAGAACGCGCTCCACACGCTGCGCCTGCCCACGACGTCCGAGGTGGAGAACCTCCGAGACCAGCTCCGCCGTGTGAATGACCAGGTGGAGGCGCTCGGCTCCCAGCTCGAGGTGGTGGTGGACCTGCTCCATCGCCAGGAGGCCGCCGACGAGCGCGACGCTTCCGAGCCCCCTCCCACCGACAAGTCCGGCGCCTGAACATGACCGCGTCCACGCCCCAGCGGCTCCGCTCCTTCGTCACCGGGCAGTTCGAGCTCACGCGCGCCGTCGCGCACGCGCTCAAGGCCCGCCCCTTCAATCCCTACCCGTACCTCAAGCCCTTCATCGAGCGGGCTTCGGGAGTGCGTGAGCCGCCCATCAGCGCCACGCCCCACACCGTGGTGTACACGCGGGGCAGCATGCGGCTGTTGCGCTACGCCGCGCCCCGTCGACGCCACCGCACGCCCATCCTGTTCGTCTACTCGCTCATCAATCGCTGGTACATCCTCGACTTCCTGCCGGGCCGCAGCCTCATCGAGCACCTCACGCAAGAGGGCTTCGACGTGTACGCCATCGACTGGGGCGTGCCGGGCCAGGAGGAGGAGCGGCTCACCTGGTCGGACCTGCTCGGCGGGCTCATCCAGACGGCGGTGCGCTGGACGCTGCGGGTCAGCAAGAGCCGGGACCTCACGCTCTACGGCTACTGCATGGGCGGCACGCTCGCGCTCGCGTACACGTCGCTGTATCCCGAGGGCGTGCGCAACCTCGTCGCGCAGGCCACGCCCGTGGACTTCAGCAAGGGCGGTGTCTACACGCTGTGGACCGCGGCCAACCACTTCGACGTGGACTCGCTCGTGGATGCCTACGGCAACGTGCCCACGCCCGTGCTGGAGAGCGGCTTCCTCATGGTGGCCCCGGTGCAGCGGCTCACGCGCTGGCTGGAGGTGTGCCGGCGCATCGACGACCCGGACTTCGTCAGCACATTCCTCGCCATGGAGCGCTGGGGCTCCGACCCCGTGCCCTTCCCTGGCGAGGTGTATCGCCAGTACATCAAGGACTGCTACCAGCAGAACCTCTTCCACCAGGGCCGCATGAAGGTCGGCGGAGAGAACGTGGACCTGGGCCGCATCCAGGCCTCGGTGCTCAACGTCATCGCCGAGCACGACACCATCGCCTTCCCCGCCATGAGCGAGCCGCTCGTCGACCTGGTGGGCACGAAGGACGCCGAGACGCGGCGCTATCCGGTGGGCCACATCGGCCTGTCCGCCTCCAGCAAGGCCCCCACCCATGTCTGGCCCTCCATCTCCGAGTGGATTGCCGCGCGCTCGCGAGCGATGGAGCCGTGATGCACTCCGCTTCTGAATCCACTTCGGGCACGGGCGTGCAGGTCCGCGAGGGTGTGCTCCGGTTGAAGGACGGGCGACGGCTCGCGTATGTGGAGTCGGGAGACCTGGACGGAGTCCCGGTGTTCTTCGTCCACGGCAACCCGGGCTCGCGCTACATGCGGCATCCGGATGACCGGCTCACGCATGGGCTCGGCGTGCGCCTCATCACCCCGGACCGGCCCGGCTATGGGCTGTCCGACTACCAGGCCGACCGCACGCTGTTGGACTTCCCGGAGGACCTGGAGCAGCTCGCCAACGCGCTCAAGATTGGCCGCTTCTCCCTCTTCGGCGTGTCCGCGGGCGGCCCCTATGTCGCCGCCTCCGTGTGGCGACTGGGCGAGCGAATCCTCCGCTCCGCCATCGTCTCCGGTGCCTCGCCGTTGAAGCGGCCCGGTGGCATGGAGGGCGTCAATCGCGACTACCGCAACGCCTACGCGATGGCCGCGTGGCCCGAGTGGCTCCTGCATCCGCTGCTGGCGATGCATGACCGACAGGTGCGCGCGAATCCGGAGCGTGCGCTGGCGGCGGTGCTGGCGCATGCATCGAAGGATGACCGGCACGTGCTGTCGGATCCGCTCATCGCCGCGCAGGTGCAGGGCTGGCGCCGCGAGGCCACGCGCCGAGGCGTGGCGGGCATGCGCCGCGAGGCCCACATCCTGGCGTCACCGTGGGACGTCCCGCTGGAGGAGATTCGCGGCGAGATGGACCTCTGGTACTGGGACGGCGACAGCATCGTCCCGCCGCAGATGGGGCGCTATCTCGCCTCGCGAATCCCGCGCACCGTGCCCCACTTCCTCCCCGGGGGCGGACACTTCTCCATCTACTCGCACTGGCGCGACATCCTCGCCCCGCTCGCACGGCAAAGCGCATGAGCCAGGACGCGCGGTGGCCCTCACGGGCCTTCATCGAGGAGGAGGCGCACGGGCGGATGGAGCCGGAGATGCGGCTGTTGCTCCAGGGCCTGCATGCGAAGGGCATCCCCACCGAGTGCTTCACCGCCAAGCGCATGGAGCGGCGCCAGCTCCCGTTGACGCCGGACACGCTGGTCGCGGGCTACGTGCCCACGGTGCTGGGCGCGCTGAAGCAGCTCGGCATCGAGCCTCCTCCGACGAACGACTACCCGCCCAGCCTCACGCCCTTCCTCCACCGCCGGCTCTGGACGAGCACCGTGCGGCAGCTCAACGCGCACCTGCTCGACGTCGCGAGTCCGCCCGTGTTCGCCAAGCCCCAGGGGCGCAGAAAACGTTTCACGGGCCGGGTCTTCCAGAACGCCAGCGACCTCCTCTACCTGGAGCGGGCCTCGCAAGGCACGCCGCTCATCTGCTCGGAGGTGGTGCGGTGGCTGAGTGAGTACCGCGTCTTCGTCGTGCACGGCAGGCCCGTGGGCACGCGTCACTATGCGGGCGACGTGACGGTGTCCCTCGACGAGGCGCGAGTACACGAAGCGCTCGGTCTCCTGGAATCTTCCGGTGAGGCGACCGCCGGCTACTCCGTCGACTTCGGCGTGCTGTCCACCGGTGAAACAGCGCTGGTGGAGTGGAATGACGGCTTCTCGCTGGGCGCGTATGGACTGGAGGCGGAGCCCTACACCGCGCTGACCATCGCTCGCTGGTGTGAGCTGACGGGGCTCTCCCAGCCACGGCCACCCAGCACCTGACAACGTTCAGTCCTCGACTCGGGCCTTGCCTCCGGGAGCACCACACCCCAGCTTCGCCTCCGGCCGGAGGGTGAGCGGACTCGCGGAGAATGAACATGGGACGGTGGCGGTCAGGCGCTGCGGGGCTGGTGCTGGGCGTGTGGACAGCACTCGGCTGTGGCGGGAGCGGCGCGTCCACGGAGGCCCCTCTCCCCGAGGAAGAAGACCCGGGCTCCACGCCCCACCCCCCCACGCCTCCGACGCTGGAGCCGGGGGACGCGCGGTGGACTGTTCACTCGCGCACCGTGGGACTTCAGGACGCGGTGGCCGTGGCCTCGGACGGCCTGGGCGGCAGCGTGCTGCTCGGAAGCACCCGGCCGACGAGTACACCCGATGCGTCCTCGACGGACACCAGCGGCACCGCACTCACCCTCACCCACCATGATGGTGCGGGACAGGTGCTGTGGACGCGGAGCTTCGTGCCCGAGCCCTCCGAGAGTGGAACGGCCCAAGCCCACGCGCAGCTCCTCGCCGTCTCTTCCGAGGGCGAGCTGTTCATCGCGGGCAAGCTGGAGGGCCGGCTGCGCCTCGGAGAGACACTCATCACCGACAGCCACTTCGTGGCGAAGCTGGCCTCGGATGGCACGCCTCGGTGGGCGCGCGCGACGGGCACGGTGAAGGCGCTGACTCCGGACATCGAGGGCGAAGTCCTGGTGGCACACGGCCGACTGGTGACGCGCTACGACACCCGGGGCACGGCGCGCTGGTCCCAGGAGATGCCCGCGCTCGCCTCCGCGTCCGCCGTCGCGCTGGACTCGGATGGTGGCGCGGTGCTGGCGGGACAACGTCCGCTGTCGCCCGTGGAGAGCATCGGGTTCATCGCCCGGCTGTCTCCCGTCGGCGAGGTGTACTGGGAGCTGGAGGTGGGGCCCTCCGCGCCGTCCTTCACCCAGGTGATTTTCGCGGCCGATGGCGGTCTGAGGCTCGCGGGTGACTTCCAGGGCACGCTCCACTGGGGAGGCACCGTACTGAAGCCGACCTGTGCCACGGAGAGCTGCTCGCGTGCGACCTTCGTGCTCGCGGCCGATGCGGCGGGGCGACCGCTGTGGGGACACGCGCTGGCCACTCCCACCACGGGCGAGCCCCAGGGAGCGCGCCTCGCGGCTGATGAGGGCGGCGGCGCGGCGGTGCTCTGGAGGCACGGCTGCGGCTCGGAGCTGGCGCGGCTGTCACCCCTGGGTGAGCTGTCGTGGCAGACGCCCTACGTCACCCAACCCTGCGACGAGAGCCTCCGCCTGCGGGACATCACCTTCCTGTCGGGCGGAGACCTGCTGGGCACGGGGGTGTTCTCCGGCACTCGCGCGCTGGGCGGCGAGGAGCCCTTCACCTCCGACGACGCGGACGTCTTCCTCCAACGCCTGGTGCCGTAGCGCTGCTCAGGCGGCGCGCGACTCGGCCGGAACAGCGACACCCGTCGGGGACTCGGGGAGCGGTTCACCATCCGCGCCCAGCACCACGGGCTTGATGCCCAGCTTGCGCTCCACCAGCGTGTGGCCCAGGTAGACGAACGGCGTCAGGCCCACCGCGATGAGCAGCTTCACGATGTACGACGTGGCGATGATGTTGAAGATGACCGCGGTGGGCAGCACGCCCGTCCACGCGACGAACTGCACCACCGTGGTGTCGATGAGCTGGGAGACCAGCGTGGAGCCCGTCGCGCGCAGCCACAGCATCTTGTTGTTCGTGACGCGCTTGAGCAGGTTGAAGATGGAGATGTCGCAGAACTGGCCCACCAGATAGGCGATCATCGACGCCATCAGGATGCGCTGCGAGCCACTGAAGACGTTGTTGAACGAGCCCTCGACCGTCCCCGTGAAGTCCGGCGCGCGCGTCAGCGGAGCGAAGGGCACCTCCACCGCGATCGCAATCACCGTGAAGGCGAAGATGGCCATGCCGAAGCCCACCCACGTGACGAAGCGGGCGGCCTTCTTGCCGTAGAACTCGTTGAGGATGTCGGTGAGCAGGAACGTCACCGGGAACGGCAGCATGCCAATGGACATGACCGCCACCACGAAGCCCAGGTTGACCTCGAACAGCTTCACGCCGATGAGGTCTCCCACCACCAGCGACGTGATGAACACCGCCGCCAGCACCACGAAGAGCTGCATCCGTCTGTCGAGGTTCATGCCGTCGTTTCCCCTGGGCTCCGAGGTCGCGTCATACCGTGCCTCGTGGCCCGGGAAACAGTCCCCCCTACTGGGAGTGTGCCTGGGGCTCAGGGCTGCTTGTCGGCGGACAAGCCGGGCGCGGCGGGCTCGTCATGGGGGTAATAGGACGTGCCGGTGATGGACAGGAGCACGGACGCGGGGGCGCTCGGCTCCACCGCCTTCGCCTCCGGCTCCATGAAGCGGGGCCGATACACCGTCAGCACCGTCTGCTCCTGCTCGGTGGGGTTGTCGTAGCGACGCGGAAAGCCCCGGGGCCAGTGGAACGCCATGCCCCGCTCTACGGGATGGCCCTGCGCCATCAAACCGGGCCCCAGCACCAGCTCGCTCTCCTCCATGCTCGCGTTCGAGCTGGCGGGAACGGTGCCTCCCGGCTTCACGCGCAGCCGATACACGCCGTAGCCCGCGCCCTCGTGGATGATGTCCATGCGACCGAAGGAGCGCTCCTCCGAGGCGTAGCCCATCTCCTCCGCCGTGCGGTGCACCTGGAGCGAGGGCACCGCGAGCCCCCCCAGCGCCTGGGGCTTGATGACGCGCACGGTGGCCGCGTGCACCTGCGCGCGCGGCACGTCCACGGTGGGCGGGGCGAGGAGGTAGCGACTCACGGCCTCGACGGCGGACTCCAGCAGCTCGAAGCGACACGCCTCCAAGAGGAAGCGCAGCTCTCCGGCCAGCCGCCCGTAGTTCACCGTGTGCGCCAGCCTGCCGCCCGTCGCCGCGTTGCGCGTGTCCAGGAAGAGGGCCACGTCCAGCCGGAGCGGCTGCGCGGAGACCCGCTCGCGGTTGTACACGCCCACGATGCAGTCCACGGTGAGCCCCCGCAGCTCGATGACGTCCAGCGGACGGCCCTTGCTGTCATTGACGACGGGCGGGTGGAAAGCCAGCTCCGCGCTCATAGTCTCGCGCTCCTGCCGCCATCGACGGCGATGACCTGTCCGGTGACATAGGGGGCTTCGCGCGCGAGGAAGACGATGGCGCGCGCCACGTCCTCCACGCTGCCCTCGCGCCCCATGGGAATGTGTCGCAGCACCTGCTCGCGCGCGGCGGCGTCGAAGCTCTCCGGGAACGCGGCCACCCCGGGCGATACGGCATTGACGCGCACGTGCGGCGCCAGCTCCACCGCCAGCGCGCGCGTCAACATCAACAGCCCCGCCTTGCTCACCGAGTAGTGCGAGAAGTGGCTCTCCGGGCGCTCGCCCGCGATGTCGCCCACGTGCACCACCAGCGGGTCCTTGCCGGCGCGCAGCGCGGGCAACAGCGCCTGGGTGAGGAAGAAGGGCGCGTCCAGGTTGACGGCGAGCATGGTGCGGTATTGCTCGCGCGAGATGTCCGCGAAGTCGACCCGCTCGTAGAGCCCCGCGTTGTGGACCACCACGTCCAGCGCGGGCCAGGCCTCGCGCACGCTCGCGGCCAGGGCGTCGACGGCGTCGGGCTGGCTCAGGTCGGCGGCATGGAGGGTGACGCGGTGGCCCTCGGCGCGAAGCTCGTCCGCCAGCGAGGCCAGCGCGTCGAGGGAGCGGTGGGCATGCAGCGCCAGGTCATAGCCGGCGCGCGCCAGGGCTTTCGCCACCGCGCGTCCGACGCGGATTCCTGCTCCGGTGATGAAGGCGGTCCCCATGTGCGGCGCACTGACTAACAGGCCGCACGCGGAAAGGCACCGGGGACCTGAAACACGAAGGGCGATGCCGGATACCCCCGTATCCGGCACCGCCCCTCGACCCCCATCCTCTTCAGCGAAAATTACGGGTGATAGCTGGCCGCGTGCACGCGGTTGGAGCTCCAGCCGCCGTTGTTGCGCTCGTAGGACACCCAGACCCACTCGGTGGACTGCTCGTAGCGGCCTTCCACCCAGCGGTTCTCATAGAAGCCGCCCGAGCAGCGGGAGACGTGGTGATGACGACCACGACGCTCCTGGCACACCTGGGGCACCCACACCTTCTCGTAGCGGCCCTCGACCCAGCGGCTCACCGTCTGCATCTCGTAGCGGCCCTGCGCGCGGGCCGGAGGACGGGGCGCCGGAGCGTGGTGGCAGCCGTGGTTGTGCACGTGCGCCTCGTAGCGGTCCGGGCGGGGGCCGCGGTTGTCGTTCCGGTCATGGTTCCGGTCATCGCCGCGGCGGGCCTGCTGAGAAGCCCAGTCGCGAACGCTGCCGTCCGCCGCCAGTGCCGTCGAGGAACCAAGAAACAGGGTGCCGAGAGCCAGGGTGGTGAGAGCAGTCTTGAAAGCCATGGTGTCCGTCCTCCGTCGTGTTGCAACTACTGACGGGGCACCCTCCAGAACATTCACCGCCGGGCACTCGCCCCGTTCTCGCGGACCTTCGGTGCTGATGTAGGCGTGGCGCCAACCCCCTGGAAAAGCAGGGGCTTACCGAGCGAAACGGGGGGCGACCTCCGCGCAGGTGAGGCCCTCCTCGGGCGCGCAGTTGCGCCCCACGAGACAGCCTCCCGCGCCTTCATGGTCCACGCAGCGGATGGGCCGGCAGTCCGCATCACCGACGCACGCGCGACGACTCACCGTGCACGTGCCCTGGCTGCAGGCGTCCTGCACGCAGTCGGTGTCCTGCTGGCACGAGCAGAAGCCCTCCACGTCGCCTTCGGCGATGAAGCAACGTCCCGCGCACGCGCCCTCGGGCTGTCCGTCCTGCTTCACGCAGCGCCCGCCGCGCCCGCAGTGCGCGTCCTCACGGCACGGCAGCGAGGGCGACGGCGCGCACTCCGCATCCGAGCGACAGCGCGCACGACTGGCGACCACCACCACGTCCGAGCACTGGTAGCCATGGGGACAGCGCTGTCCCTCCGAGCAATCCGCGCCGCAGAAGGCGCTCCCCGGGCTCGCCGTCTCGCGCAGACAGAAGTTCGCGCCGCGCCCGCAGACCTGGAGGCCACCACCGTAGGTGCAGCTCGCGCAGTAGGGACGTCGCACCGGGTCGAAGTCGCTGAGGCACGTCCCCGCGTCCTCGCCCGCCGTCGTGCCGCAGGACTCGCCGAAGGCACAGTCACGCGTGTCCGCGCAGAAGGTCGCGTCGCAGACTCCCAGGGCACAGGCGGCGCGCCCTTCCGGCGTGGTGGCGTCGCAGAGGCACGGTGCATCACCGCAGCGACAGGCCGTGCCCGCGCAGTCTCCGGACGACCGACAACCTTCCACGCACGTGGTCCGTGCGGTGTCGCAGACTTCGCCCAACGGGCAATGCAGGTCCGTGGCGCAGCGTCCCCGCGTCAGGCAGGTGCCCGTGCTCGTGTCGCAGAAGAGCGAGTCCTCTCCACAGTCCGCGTTCGACTCGCAGCCCGCGCGGTCCTGGCAGAAGCCCGCTTCGTTGCACAGCTCTCCCGGCGCGCAGGCGCCATCCATGCGACACCGACAGGCGTTGGTCCGCGCGTCACAGCGATACGCCTCCGACGGCGTGCCGCAGTCCGCGTCCACGCGACAACTCGCGTCCTCCACGGGAGCATCACCGCGACAGGCGACGAGGAGGAGCAGCAACGTCACGGCGAGTTGGGGCCAGCGGCGCGTCACGGGTCGAAGACCTCCGAGCGCCCCAGGACGTACGCCGTCCAGGTCGCGGTGGACAGCGTGTCGTAGGTCCACTGCGAATACTCGAAGCGAGGGACTCGCGCGAGGGAGAGGTCCGCGCGGAGGCGTGCGCCTTCGGGAAGGTCGGCGCGCAGTGTCTGGAGCGCGGCCTCCGGGAGAGTCACCCGTGCCTGGCCTCCCGGAAGCACTGCGGTCCAGCGGATGCCGCCTGTCGTGCCGGGTGCGGAGAGGGTCAGGAGTTGCACGTCCGATGTGACTCCGGAGAATGACGGAGTCCAGGCCACCGCTCCCGTGAATCGGGCATCCCTCGCGGGCTCGGTGAAGAGAGGGAGCGGGAGCATCGGCGGGAGCGTCACGCCCGCATCCAGGGCTCCAGGCTGACGGTGATACAGCAGGCTCTGAGGATAGGCCGTGGTGCCCCGAAGCAGGTCGAGGAAGAGCAGGCTCGCCCCGTCCACGCGAGGGAGCTGTGGGAACGTGAGCAGCGGGCCCGGCCCTTCGACGGAGGAGAAGAGACGCGAGCCCGTGCCCCAGTTGTGGGGATGAGGCACCAGTCCCTCCGCGCCCAGGTCCAGCCATGCGTAGACCTGATGCAGGGTTTCTTCGCCCCCGATGATGATGGGGCCCGCCACGGAGAGCGGCGCGGCGACGTCGAGGTGCACGTCGAACACCACGTCCTGTCCCTCGGACACCCGTGTGACCGACACCGCGACGCCGCGACGCACACCGAGCAGATACGGCTCGAAGTCAACCTCGTCCTTCAGCACGCCGAGCACCGCGTACACCGCACGCAGACCGGGCTGCGCCTGCACGAGAAAGGCTCCGCCTTCTTCACGAATGCGCCACGTCTCCGCGCGCCGGTCTGCTGGCCCCACGAACGGAGGACCCGACGCGGGACTCGACTGCGCCACGAAGACTCGGGCTTCCAGCACCTCACCGGGCTGGAGCGGCCTGGGTGGCTTGAAGCCCCGCACCCGGCCCGTGATTCGAGCGCTCGCGGGCACGGGTGGATTGCCCGGGTTGCCTTCGCTGTCGAGACGGCGCAGGTACACCGTCAGGTTCTCCGAGCGGATGCCCGCCACCGTCACCGCGTCGTGTCCCGGCTTGAAGACCGTGGCCACCTGCGCCCCCACCATCCGAGAGTCCGACAGCGTGAGCTGACCGCGAGCGTCCGTCTCGCCCTGGAGGAGCGGTGTCGAGTCCGTGCCGAGCAGGACCTTCGCGCCCACGACAGGCTGACCATAGGCGCCCGAGGACGTGTCGAGCACCGTGACGTTCAGCGTGCCCGTGAGCAGCGCTCCCGAGAGACCTCCCGGGCCTCGCGGGTCGAAGTACGTGAAGGACTCGGGGAGCGCCGAGCGCGCGGAGCCGTGGATGACGGCCACCTCCACGGGCCCCTGGCTTCGCGACGCGGGGGTTCGACACGTAAGGGTGTGGGTGTCCTCCACGTGCACGTCGCTCGCGGGCTCGCCGCCGAAGGTGACTTGGACGCCATCGACGAAGCCGGTCCCTCGCACCGTCACTCGGGAGCCTCCCGCGATGGCGCCGCGCGCGGGCTCCACCTGGGCGAGAACGAGCGAGGGTTCGTAGGTGAAGGCGTTCGGCAGCAATGCTTCATTCTCCGGGTCGCTCGCTGAGGAGACATGAAGCGCGTGTGCACCCGCGCCACCTGGGGGCATGGTGAAGCGGAGCTCTGTCGTGCCCTGCACTGTCACCCCTGGAGCTTGGAGCGCGCCGACTCGCACCACGGCATCCGGAGGCAGTGCGTCTCCTTCAAGGAGGGCCTGGGTTCCACCTCCCGAGGTCCCCGCTCCAGGTGTCACTCGCGTGAGTGCGAGGCGATAGGTGTAGCCCCCTGGGAGGTGACTGCGCAGCGAAGACAGGCTGACCGTCACGGGGACTGTGCGCGGAAGTGCACCTCGCGGGGGAACGCGGACCGTGAGCGTGGTCGGGGTCGCCGCGACAATCTGGACGGGGGTTTCATCGAAGGTGACCGAGATGTCTGGAAGATCGAATGCCAGCCCCGTCAGCGTCACCGTGCCGTCCTCTCGCGTCCCCACACGAGGAAAGACTCCCAGCACGCCGAACAGGGTGCCATGTGGACTGTCCGCGTACGTGAATCCCTGGCGCACCGTCCAGGAGCCGCGCGGGGTGACGATGCGCACGGGGACTGCCTCTATGTCCATGTGCCATGGCGAGGTCACCACGAGGCGCGTCGGTGATTCCACCTCGAAGGAGGGAACGGGCGTCTCTCCGAAGAAGACCTCCCTCGTTCCCTCGAAGCCCTGCCCCGTGAAGACGACGGGTGTGCCTCCAAACATCGTCCCCGTGAGCGGTTCGATATTGGTGACACGGGTGTCCTCGACGTAGCGGTACGCGCGTCGCAGCACGTCTCCCACGCCATGTCCCTGCACCCGCACGTCGACAAGGCCGACCGTGGAGTTCCGAGGAACGACGACTCTCAGTTCCGAGGAGGAGACCCACGTGACGGAGGGACTCTGCGTATCGCCGAAGAGAACCTGGAGCCCCGGGCCAGAGGGGAAGCCCGCGCCCATCAGCGTCGCGGTGTCGCCGCCCGACTGTGTGCCTTCCGCAGGTGAGACGGCGCGGAAGTCGAAGATGTCGAAGTACGTGAAACACGCCGTGCAGAGCGTCGTCCCGTTCGGGTTCTTCACCGAGAGGTCCGCCGTGCCTTCGACCCCCGGAGGCGTGCGCAGGTCGAGTGTGGTGTCGTCGATGAGCTGAAAGTCGCGAACCACGCGCGAGCCGACCCACACCTCCGTGAGAAGCGCTGCTTCCGAGGGCGTCGTGGCCACGCCATCCACGAAGCCACGGCCCTTCAACGTCATCCAGGTACCGCCGCCACTCTCGCCTCGCGTGGGCAGTGACGAGTGAATGAGGGGCGCGGCCGAGGTGCCGGCGTCGGTCCGCGCCCCCGCATCCGTGCTGCCTGCGTCCTCCACACCCGCATCACGTGCACCCGCATCCGGCGGGTCACCGGGTGGTCGCGACGAGCCTTCGCAGGCCGCGAGGCCAAGGACCAACAGACACAGCACGAACCCACGCCGAGGTTTCTCCAGGTGATTCGCGCCTTCGGGCCGGGAGGAACCACTCATGGGAGCCACTCCACCTGGAGCGTGTAACCATTCGTCGTGCGCGCGTCGTCGCCCACGACTCTCGCGATGAGCCGCTGGCCCGCCACCGCCGACGCTGGCAGCGACACCGTGGCTCCCTCCACATCGTCCGAGCAGCCCAGCTCCGCGCCCCCGCTTTCTCCCAATACGCACAGGCGCAGCAAGCCACGGTCCGCTGCGTAGCCGGACAGCGACACCTTCACACCCTGGGACGAAGGCACCGTGAAGCGAACGTGGTCCTGCTCTCCCGGGCAGAGCATCCCGTCCAACGACAGCGCCTCCGGCAACGTCGTGGCCGTTTCGACGGTGTCATTGGGTTCGTGGATATCGTCATCACAGGGGGTGCCTCTCGCGAGGAAGAAGCCCACGTCGTAGGCGCGTGGCAGCGCGTCGCGCGAGGCGATGCGCACGGTGTAGACGCCTCGCTCCGCCACGACGTGCGACATGCGGAAACGTCCCGTCGCGAGCACCCGGCCCCTCGCGTCCTGGAGGGCCGTGGAGAACACCGGCTCCGCGAACACCTCCGCTTCCACATTCACACCGAGCTGGTCTCCTCGCTCCAGGGTGAGCGAGTAGTGGTCCACATCGTCCGGGCACAGCGTCAGCTTCACATAGCGACTCGCGCTCACGGGAAACGCCGTGGTCACCGCGTCGTTGGGCTCCAGCGCATCCGGCTGACACGCCCTGGGGCCACAGGTTCCAGTCCCCAGGTCACAGCGCTGGTCCACCGAGCAGTCATCATCCGAGCCACACGGCGGCGGCCTGGGCAGGCACGCTCCGCTCGCCAGATGGCACACCCGAGGCACCTCGCAGTCCCGGTCCGAGTAGCAACGCGGTGTCGACGAGCACCGTCCCGCCGCGTCGCACACGAAGCCCACCGCGCAGTCCGTGTCCTCGTCACACTGGACGCAGAGGCCGTCCGCGCAGTGCTCACCTACTCCGCATGAAGCCGTCTCGATGCAGCGAGCCACGCACGCGTGCAGCCCCGAATTGCAGCGCTCTTCGGCACCACAGTCCGCGTCCTCGACACACCCCAGGTCCTCCTCGCAGACGAGCGTGGCCCCATTGCATCGCTCCCCGGAGGGACACGCATCTCCCTCTCCCGAGGGACAGAGCGCCACTCCTGTCCTCGCGAGGCAGAGCCCCTGCTTGCACCACTGCCCGAGCGCACAATCAGCGTTCGTCGAGCAGTCCGTGCCCCAGCCTTCGCGGAGGACACAGGCGCTCACCTCGGCGTCACAGCGTTCCTTGAGCCGACACTGACCGCTCGACACACAGGCGCCGCAGACACCCGCGAGCGCGCAGACCTGTCCTCCCTCGCAGTCCTCGCGCCTCTCACAGAACATCGGGCTCGGTCCGGCATCCGGGACAGTCGGCACTGGCTCCTTGGAGCAGGCCAGCACACAGCACACCATCGCGAGGAGCCACCACCGCATCGTCACGGGACCTCCGTGACCACGCCCGAGGGCCACTGCACGTCCGCCACCGTCCACACCTCACCCTGGCTCGACAGGGTGTGACGGAACTCGCCCTTCAGCACGCCTCGGTCATACACGCGCACCGTCGCCTCGCTGCGCGGGTCCACCACTCCATTCGCGCGCGCGAGCACCACCGCCACACGGTACGTCCCGGACGCCGGGAGCTCGTAGCCGAACACCTCCGGGCCGTAGCCCGTCAGCCGGTCCCTCAACAACTCCGGGTCCTCCGCGAGGCCGGGCGCACCCCAGTCCGGACGCGGATTCGCGTAGTGACAGTCGTCCACGGAGCCTGGCACCGCGTCCACGCCCCGTGACACATGCAGGTCCAGGTCCGTCTCCGCGTGGTTCCACGACACATCCACCAACAACCGCTGCGCGGGCACCGCGACGACACGCGCGCTCGCGGGACGCGGACTTCGCGCACCCGCCGCATCCATCACCGCCAGCTCCACCTCGTACGCTCCCGGCACCACCGGGTCCAACCGCAGCACCGTGCGCGCCGCACCCGGCTCCACCACCTGGGCTCGCGCGCCGACTGGTCGCTCCTTCAGCACCCACTCGTACGCGAGCGGCCCATCCCCATCCGGGTCCATCGAGGCCGTGCCATCCAACACCACCTCCGCACCCGGGACGCTGTCCCCCACCGGGCTCACCACCGGCACCGGAGCCAGGTTCACTCCTCCATGCAGTGACACGCGTGCTTCTCGCCGGTCCGGGTCCGTGGTCCGCAGCAAGAGCCCTCCACTCGCCGCTTCCGCCGTCGCTCCCAGAGGCACCGCGTATCGCACCGACAGCTCCACCTCGGTCGACACGTCCAACACCGCCGGAGTCTTCGTGGAGCCCACGAGCTGGAAGGCAGATGCGCCAGCAAGCGTGAGGGACTCCAGCACCAGCGGCGCGTTTCCCAGCGCGCGCACCTTGAAGGAGCGCACCACGGCATCACCTTCCGCGACGCGTCCGAAGTCGAGCCGCTCCGTGTCCAACTCCAACATCGCCGCTGTGCGCCCCTCACCCAGCAGGCTCACCTCGAGAGACGGACGACTCGGGTCATCCGTGTGCAGCTCCAGGGTCGCCGTGTACGGAGACTCGCGCGGTGGGACGAAGGCCAGCAACACGGGAGCCTCCGCCTGCGCGGGAACCTCCTCCGGCGCGGAGACGATTCGGAACGGACTGTCCGCCTCTCGCACCGAGACCCCCACCACGCGCAGCGGCGCACGCCCCGCGTTCACCAGGGGCAGGGACACCGCGCGCTCGTTCAACGCGGGCACCGCTCCAAAGTCGAGCGTGGACCCGGGCGCCACCCAGCGAGGCACCACCGACAGCGAGGGCGCGTCCTTCCCACAGCCTCCCGCCAGCAAGCAGCCCACCACGAGCCACCACCCTCCGCGAGCCGCCCCCTTCCTCACGACGCGTCCTCCTCCACATACTCCAGCTCCACTCGCGACCCGAGCCCCGGCACCGAGTCCCCCGCGAAGAACACAGCCCTCCGCTCGGGCTGGTACACCCAGCCGTCCACGGCTCCGGCCCTGGGCGTGCAAACGGCCTCCAGCGCCTCCGCCGACTGACTCGCGCAACCCTCACGGTCCACCGAGGCACAGGCGCTCAGCGCATCCTCCGTGGCTTCACAGGGATACCGCACACGGACTCGCAATGAGTCCGCGCGAGGGACTCGCTCCAGCGCGAACGTTCGCCGCAAGCCCACCGCGCTCGTCGCCAGCGCGCGCAGCGCTCGCGCGAAGTCCTGGTCACAGATGCTTCCCAGCTCGCCGCCCATCAGCGTCACCAGCTCCGCGTAGCGACTCCCTGGCTCCGCGCCACAGCCATTCGAGGGCACGTCCCCGATGATGGCCGAGGCCACCACCGTCCCGTCATTCCCCAACCCCTTCGCCTGCTCGAATGCGCGCCAGTACATGCGCACGTCATGTGGCGAACGGTCATCCTCATCCGTCACGAACGCCAGGTAGAGCCACGCCTCCGGACGCAGGAAGTCCACGAAGTGCTCCGTCGCGCAGCCCTCGCGACAGGTCTGCGTGGAGCAACGCGACACACAAGCCGCGCGAGCCTCCAGCACCGGCGCGTTCTCTTCGGATACCTGCGCCAACACCAGGTTCGCCGCCTCCAGGCCCGCCTCGTAGGCGCTGCCCTGGGTGCCCACTCGCACGCTGTTCGCGAAGGCCTGCTCCAGCTCCGGCGTGTCCGGACTCAGGATGCGTGGCGTCCCCACCAGCGCCCCCGGCCGCGTGAAGACATCCGTCGTCGCCACGCCCATCCGGTAGTCGACGCGCCCTTCCCGAAACAGCGAGATGAACGCCTGGAAGTTGCGCGCGAGCGACTCCTGACGTGGCGCCATCGACGCCGAATCATCCACCACCCACAGCACATCCACCGCCGGGGCCGAGCGCTGCGCATACGTGTCGACGTGAAAGCCCGCGGGAAGCGACGGCGCGAGCCGCTCGTCACGACAGGCCACTGAGGAGAGCGCCAGGAAGGCGACGACGGCTGCACGGCGCATGAGCGGGCAGCCTATTACCACCGCTCCTCGGGAATCGAGCAGGCCCTGCCCGAGAGCGTTGATGGCACACATGGGCAGCGAGAAGCAGTCCTGGCGAGCCTCCGGGTGCGGTACACCCGGTGGCACCATGTTCCACCGCCAAGGGCCCACCCTCCTCGAGCTGGCCGAGCAGGCCATGACCTCCGTCGAACACGGCTACGACCTGCTGGCCCCCAAGTTCGACTACACGCCCTTCCGCACGCCCGACCCGGTCGTCCAGGCCGCCATCGACGCCCTGGGCCCGGCCGGCTCCGTCGACTCCGCCCTGGACGTGTGCTGCGGCACCGGCGCCGCCATGCGCCTGTTGCGGCCCCTCGCCCGGGAGCGCGTCGTCGGCATCGACGTGAGCCAGGGCATGCTCGAGGAGGCCGACCGTCGCCTCTCCGGCGCCCCCGGCACCTCCGCCTTCCAGTTCGTCCGGGGTGACGCGCTGGCGATGACCTTCGAGGCGGAGTTCGACGTCGTCACCTGCTTCGGCGCGTTCGGCCACATCCTCGAAGAGGACGAGTCCCGGCTGGTGCAAGGCATCCATCGCGCCCTGCGCCCCGGAGGCAGGTTCCTCTTCGTCACCGGCCATCCACCGTCGCGGCTGCGTCCCGGCTACTGGGTGGCCAAGGGCTTCAACGCCGCCATGCGCGTGCGCAACGCGCTCTGGAAGCCACCCTTCGTCATGTACTACCTGACGTTCCTGGTGCCTCGCGCGCGGGCCCTGCTGGAGGCCCAGGGGTTCACCGTCGAGGTTCGCGACGGCATCCTCCCCGAGCCCTTCACACCACTGGCCACCGTCATCGCGACGAAGCGCTGACTACTGGGTGTCCGCCGCCTTCGCCGCGCCCTTCTCCAGGCCCTGGAACACCGTCTCCAGCCACACGTCCGTCTTGATGTAGCCCATACCGAAGGACTTGAGGTGCTCGGGCAGGCTCTCCGTCTTCACCTGCTCCAGCGTCTTGCCGGCGTCCTTCTTCGTGCGCACCAGGGCCACCGACTCGCGCAGCGCCGCCACGAAGCGCTCCAGGCCCGCCTTGTCCGTCAGCGGCCCGTGGCCCGGAATGATTTTCACGTCCGCCGGGAGCGTCTGGAGCAGCTTCTCCACGTTGCGCACGTACCCATCCACCGAGCCGCCACTGCTCACATCGATGTACGGGAAGGCGTCCACGAAGAACTGGTCGCCGGTGTGCACCACGTTGGAGCCCGTGAAGTGCACCAGCGTGTCGCCATCCGTATGGCCCGCCGGCAGGTGCGTCAGGCGAATCTCCTCGCCGTTGAAGTACAGCGACATGCCCGTGTCGTAGGTGATGACCGGCAGCGCTTCCTTCTTCGCCGGAGGGACGACTCCGCGCTCCCCCCTGTCCTGTCCGACGACCAGGCGCGTGCGCACTTCGCGATGCGCCACGATGCGACCCTCGCGGCCGAAGATGGCGTTGCCGCCCGTGTGGTCGCCGTGCCAGTGCGTGTTCAGCACATAGGCAATCTTCGCCTTGCTCAGCTTGTCCAAGGCCTTGTGAATCTTGGGCGCCAGGGGCTCGAACTGGTCATCGACGATGAGCAATCCATCCGGCCCCACCGAGACGCCGATGTTGCCGCCCGCGCCCACCAGCATGTGCACGTTGCCCGCGACGGGACTGCTCGTCACCGGCACCTTCTCAAAATCCTTGGACTGCGCCAGGGCCAGCGAGGGAACCACGGCCAGGACCGCCAGGAGGCTTCGCATGTCGGGAACTCACACGGACAGGGGTGTCGGAAACGGCGGTGCACCATAGTCCACGGCGACCACCGTGTATTCCACCGCGCCCCGGGGCCGCTCCACCTGCACGGACTCCCCCACTTCCTTTCCCAGCAGCGCCCGCGCCAGCGGAGACTCCACGCTGAGCCGCCTCGCCTTCACGTCCGCTTCATCCAGGCCGACGATGCGGTAGCGCACCCGCTCGCCCTCCTCGTCCTCCAGCTCCACCCACGCGCCGAAGAAGACACGGCCCGCCTGCGCCGGGTCCGGCTCCACCACGCGCACCTCCTCCAGCGTCGCCGCGAGGTGCCGCGCACGTCGCTCGCGCTCCTGTCGCCGCACTCCGGCCTCCAGCGGCGTCAGCTCTCGTGCGCCGGAGTCGGGCCCCTGCGTGGACGCCAGCTCCTCCTGCAGCGCGCGGTAGCCCTCTGGAGTGATGTAGCGCTTGTCTCCCGAAGCGGACCGCGGGCGCGGCGGTACCAGCGCCTCGTCCCCACCCGAGTCTTCCTTCGTGAACGCCTTCGACATTCCCGCCTCCACGACGCGAGGCACCGCGAAGCCCCGAGATTAAGCTACGCCGCTTTCTCCATCACTCAAGGGGTGCACGCATGGCAGGGCAGGCAAGGCTGACAGGCAAGCAGGGCCAGGCACTGGCGGGCCATCTGAGCGAGGCCCCTGCCCCGGGAACCCAGGGCGCGGTGGTCCTCGTCCACGAGTGGTGGGGCCTCAACGCCCACATCCAGGGCGTCTCCGACCGGCTCGCGAAGGAGGGCTTCACCGTGTTCGCGGTGGACCTCTACCACGGCCGCACGACGAAGGACGCGGCGGAGGCGGACAGGCTGCTGACGCAAATGGATTGGGGGCAGGCCAGCGCGGAGCTGCGCGCCGCCACGGATGCGCTGCGCGAACGCGGGGGAGCGGGCACCAAGGTCGCCGTCCTCGGCTTCTGCATGGGCGGCGCGCTGACGCTGCTGGCCGGAGTCAATGACCCGGGGCTCGACGCCGTGGTCCCCTTCTACGGGATTCCTCCGGAGGCCGTGGACGTCACGCGCATCCGCGCGCCGGTGCTGGGCCACTTCGCGAAGAACGACGACTGGTGCACCCCGGACCGCGTGGACGCGCTGGAGCAGAAGCTGAAGGCCGCCCGCGTGCCCGCCGAGATTCACCGCTACGACGCCAGCCACGCGTTCTTCAACGACACGCGGCCGGAGGTCCACTCGCCCGAGGATGCGCGCCTGGCGTGGAAGCGCACCGTGGACTTCCTCCACGCGAAGCTCGGCTGAGCCTCGCGCGGAGGGCTCGACTCAGGTGCCGGGCGTCGCGGACGGCTGCTGCACGGGGCTCGGCGCGGCCTCCGGGGTGGTGGCGGGCGCGTCGGTGGCCGGGGTCTCCGTCGCGGGAGCCGGCTCCGGAGCGGCGGGCGCCTGGGGCGCGGTCTCCAGAGTGGCGGGCGCCTCACCCGAGGGCGCAAGCTGCAGGCGGTACGACGTCACGCCCTTGGGCAGCACGACCTCCACCAACGGGTTCTCCTTCAGCAGCGCCTCGTTCGCCTCCAGCTTCACCAGACCATCCGCGTCGCTGAGGACGTTCAGGCGCGTGCGGCCCTCGCCCGCGCGGACCCGGGCCCCTTCCACGGGCTTGCCGGAGCCGTCCACCACGCGCAGCGCCACCATCTGCCCGGGAGTTATGTTGGCGGCGTTCGGCGGCGCCACCAGCTCCTTGTAGGTCGGCCGCAGGGCACAGGCCGTCAGCAGCGAGGTGGAGGTCAGGACGATGGTCAGCAGGGCTCGGCGGAGGCTCATGGGAATTCCGTACGGACGTGAGGGGACTAACGGGCGCGGCAGCATAGCCGCAGACGGCGAGCCGCCAAGCCCCACGGCGTCCGCCCTCTCGGGTGGCTCCGCCTGTTTTCCCTGGCTTGTCCCAGGCAAGCACCAGGGGTCCGCAGGGCGGCCCGCTCTCCCTTGGAGGGAGCGGCCCTTCCACATGTCTGTCGCCGACCCCACACCTGAAGGACGGCGGCGGAGGTGCCGCGCCCGCCCCTGGGAGGCTCGAAAGCCATGGTCGAATTGACTCGCTCCGACAGAACCACCAACCCGCCCCCCTATGTGCGGGATGTGCATCGCGAACTCCGCTACTCCGAGCTGCCCGCGGGCATCGGCATGAGAAACGAGGAGTTCTACTTCAAGAACAACCGCTTCATCGTCAGCGTGGCGACGATGCTCGTCACCGGCTTCGTCGTCTTCTTCGTGCCGTTCTTCAACGGCCTGATTGCCGGTGCGTTCGGCGGGTTCCACGCACGGACGATGAGGCGTGCGCTTGGCGCGGCCCTCGTCACCTCCATCGCGCTGCCGGCGTTCATCGCGCTCTTCTCCTTCCTCGCCGGCCCCCATCAGCTGCGCATCTTCGGCGGGCTGGGGTTCTGGGGGTGGACGGCCCTCTTCGTCATCGGCACGTTCATCGGCGCCGCCACGGGCCCCTACTCCAGCGAGTTGTTGACGGAGGACTTCAGCGCAACTCCAGACCCAGTGCCAGCCGACGGTCCAACGTACCGGACAACCACGACGACGGAGACCGTGACTCGCGAAGTGCGCGTGGAGCGAGTGAGCCCTCCCAGCGAGCCTGTGCGCGAGGAGTGAGCAGCACGCCGAAGGGCCCCGCGCGGCCCAGGAACCACTCCACCTGGAGCCAGGCGCCCGCCTCGTGCGTGAGGCGGGCATCGCCCATCCGCCACGTGGGGGCATAGGCCGCTTCCAGTCTCACCGCGTTGGCGCCGGAGCCCGGAAGGCCCGTGCGGTGCGTCAGCGACAGCCGAGGCCCCGCCGCCGGTGTCAGGGCCTGCTCGCTCCAGTGCATCCGCGCGAGCCCTCCCACGCCCACCGCCGTGAAGCGCGAGAAGCGCGCCCCCGCATCCAGCACCACCAGCGCCTCCGCCTGCACGGTGGCCCGGTAGGGCATGGCCCGCGCCGTGTCCGAGGCCACGCGGGCCTCCGCGCCCCACCCGAGCGAGTCCCACGCGGACTGGCGGAACTGGGGCAAGTCCCGCTGCAAGGTGCGGTAGCCCACCAGCGTCATGTCCGTGGACACCACGCGCGGAGGGCCCCAGCGCGGCTCCAGTGAGAGCTCACCGTCCAGGACGCGCAGCTCGCTGCTCGACTGGAAGCCATGCAGGCGCGAGTCACCCAACGCCTCCGCCATTCCCGCGGTGCGCACGCTCACCACGGGCCGCGCCGCGCCCACGTCGGGGAAGTCCATGCCCACGCTCACCACCGTGCGCGCCGCGCCCGACTCGCGCAGCGCGGTGTCCGCCCACCGGGTCTCGGCCTCCACCTTGCGACGACGGTCCGCGCCCAGGAAGGCCACCGCGTCGACGTCCGCGAACACGCCGTCATTCAGCTCACCCTGGGCCTCGGTGGCCCGGATGAAGGCGGCCTCGGTGCGCTCGGCGCGGACCAGGACCTTCAGCTCCCTCGGCGTCGGCGGACGGCGGGGCGCCGTGGCCAGCGCCTCCTGGAACAGCGCCGTGCGGTCCAGCACCGCCAGCTTCCGCTGGAGCGCTTCTTCTCGCTCGAAGACCCGCTGACGCTCGCGGATTCCCGCCTCCGCGGAGCCCTTCAGGGGCGTCTTCACCGCGAGCAACCGCTGGCGTTCGATGCGCAATCGCTCTCCCTCCAACCGGTCCAACGCCGCGCGCTCCACTCGCACCGCATGGGCGACGTAGGCGTGCAGCGTCTCGCGCACGGAGGCCCGGACCTGGGGCGACGCGGAGTCGAGCACCGCGCGCACCGTCTCCGGCAACGCTCCGTAGGCCTCGTGTCTCGTGTCGGGTTCGGGTGACTGGAGGCGCGCGTGCAGGTGGAGCAGCCGCGACAATGGGGAGGCATCGACCTGGCCCGTGAGGGATTCGAGGGTCTCTCTGCGCAGGGCGTCCGCGCGGACGGCGCGGTCTCCGGTGGACTCGAAGGCATCGGGGATGAGCTCCAGCAGGGGGCCCGCGGCGCCTTCCTTGCCCAGCACCTCCAGCTTCGCCAGCACGTCGAGCGTCGCGGTGGGCAGGACCCACATCACGCCGGGGGGACGCACCTGTCGACCGTGCTCCAGGACTCCATTGAGGAGGAAGAGGAGCGCGCTCGCGCAGTTGTCGGTGAAGAAGTAGTAGCCCATGTACCCGCGTCGCTCGAGCTCCCAGATGCGCTCCAGCATCCGCTCCTCCTCGCCGCGAGTGAGGCGCAGCCGGAAGCGGCGGATGGTGCGTTGCTCCAGCTCCAGCGACTCGTGCGTGAGGTCGCCCATCGTCCCGGTGAGGAAGACGGTGTCGTAGCTGCCCGTCATCCCCTTCACCACGTAGCCCAGGCCCCTGGGCTCCATTCCCGTGAGCGCCACGAGTTGCACGACGCGCTCGAAGGAGGGGCCTCGCACTTGAGCGCCCTCGCTCCAGACCGGGCGCAAGAGCAGGTGACCGAAGAGGGACTCGGGCTGGCGTCCCGTGGCCGCGACCAGGAGGACCTCCACGTGGGACAGGAGGTCGAGCTCCGCCCAGGCATCGAAGGCGGGACAGGCTCCGCGCGAGCTCGGCGCGCCGAGGCCCGTGGCCTCCACCGCCTCCGTCAGGGCACGCGACTTGGAGAACTCCTGACAGCGCACCTGCTCATCCACGGAGAGCGCGTCGTCACGCAGGGACTCCACGGGGAGGAAGAACTCCTCGGCGAAGGTCACCAGGTCGAGAGATGCGCTCCTCTGGCCCCGCTCGCGACTGAAGGCCCCGGCGTAGTGCAGGCGTGCCTTCTCCTTCCAGACCAACGGCCGCTCGAAGGGCTTCATCCATCCCGACAGGCGACGCCAGTTCGCGGACTGGCTCCACTGCCAGGCGTCGTCCCAGCGCTGCACCACCGCGTGCACCACGGCGCGGCGGCGCCACAGTTGCTCCGACTCGTCATCCGTCAGGCGCGACAGGCGCAACGTCGCGCGACGCTCCGTGGACGGTGCGTACCGGTAGAGGTGGAAGCGGGCTCGCTCCTCGGACCAGTCTGGACGCGCGGCGGTTCCGTCACCCAGTCCCAGGGGCGCGGGCTCCGGGTGGAGGACGAACTCCAGCGGGCCTCCCGGAAAGCGGCGCATCGCCGGAGGCAAGGCGCCCAGGCCCGCCTCCACCTCACGCACCAGAAACGCGTCGTCCGAGGCGGCGCCTCGCAGCAGGACTCCGGCCCGCTCCAGGGCGTGCACGCGTTCCTTCAAGGAGCGAGAGCGCTCCGTCTCACCGCGCGTGGGAGCCTCGACCTGCGTCGTCGCTTGCTCGTCTTCACCTGGCGCTGGGTCGACCTCTGGCGCTCGAGATGAAGCCTCGACTCGCATCGGGGCCTGCGCGCCTTCACGTGGCGAAGGGGCGACCTCTGGCGCCCGAGATGAGGCCTCGACGCGCATCGGGGCGTGCGCGCCTTCACGTGGCGAAGGTGCGACCTCTGGCACCGGCCCTTGAGGCGAAGGGGCCTGCGCGTCATCTCGCGGCCCCTCATCAGCCTCTGTCGCGGCGCCTTGCGGTGCGGCCTCCGCGCGCATCAGCGCATGCGCGTTGTATCTCGGCACCGCCGCGACCTGGAGCGTCGTACCTCGCGGAGGAACTTCATGCGCCCTGTCTGGCGGCGCTCCGACATCGACGGGTGCCGCCCACGCGGGCAGCGTGAACGCGAGACTCAGCAGCCACGCCGCCCGGCGGCTCACTCCATCACCCCCGCCGTCGCCTCCTCGTCACCATGCGCCGCGAGGAAGGCACGTCGGTCCTCGTCGAGCCGCGGATCCGCGCGCGCCAATTCACCCACCCTCGCCAACCAGGCCAGCGCCCGCTCGGGCGTCAGGGTGCGCGTGTCCGCCATCGCCAGCAGCTCCTGCCGGTTCGCTCGCAGGAGCCGCCCGAAGGTCCCCAGGTTCTCCCGACGGATGCTCGCCGCCGACGCCAGGTCCTCCACCGTGGGCCCCGCCCCCAGCGCCAGGTCCTCCCGAAGCTGATGCGTCCGAGAGCGCAAGTACACCTGCGCCGCGCGCCCCACCTCCTCCGGGGGTGGCGGAGCCCGACGCCGCCGCTCGGCCGCCGCCACGACGCGCCAGATGACCACCCCCAACCCAATCACCGTGGCCGCCACCGTCGTCGCCGACACCACGCGCCCGTCGTTGTTCTCGCTGTTGCTCGTCTCCGAGCGCGAGTCCTTCCCCTCCCCACCACTCTCCGACTCGCTGCTCCCCGTGTCGCTCTGCTTGCTGGAGCGCGACTCGCTGGAGCCCCCCTCTTCGGAGCTGTGGTTCGAATCCCCACTGGAGCCCGCCTCCGACTTGCTGGAGTCCCCCGACCCGTTCGACGAGTCCCCGGATCCATCCGACGAGCCATCCGACCCGGATCCATCCGAGCCCGAGCCCGAACCGTCGGAAGACCCATCCGACGCGCTCATCCCTCCACTCCCCATCGCCCCCGGTGTCCGACAGCCCGTCACACCCAGCAGCACGGCCATTCCCAACGCAATCTTCCCGGTGTGCTTCAACGTCATCTCAGACACCCCCTGAATGAGCACTCGTTCGTCACGAGCGCATGGACAGACACCGCGCAATCACACGGTAGGAATTCATTTGTCATGAATCTTATAGCCAGCGACGTGCCGGGCGCGGACGGGTGTTGTTTCGCGGCCTTGCGACCAACGCCGTGCGTCAAAGCGCGAAGCGGACGCGCCAGGGGTGCGTCGCGGGCTTCGCGCCAATGTGAGGGAAATCGCGGGGTTCAAGGGCGACGCGCCGGGCATCGACTGTCGATCCCCGGCGCGCGCTCACATGAAACCTACCGCGAAAGGCCCTCCCCCCCGGTGGGCCTGCACCTCATTGTCGCGCTGTGCGCATCGCGAAATCCATGCGGGGAAGCCCTGATGTCGGCTTCCACCCGGACGCCTCAGACTTCAGGGCATGTCGCCGATAAATGCTAAACAACTCACAACTTCGACGTCCTGGTAGGATAGTGGAAGCCACTCATTGCCAGCCTATACTCAGGATATCGTGATTCGTTTGAATTCCGAGGAACAGCGTATCCTGGCGGACCTGGAAGCCCTGCTCGCAGAAGCGGAGCCGAGCTCGGAGTCCCTCCCCACGGTCCTGGGCGCACTGCGCGACACGCTCAAGGCGGAGCGCGCGGTGGCCTATGGCGTGGATGTGGGGCCTGACCGCTTCCATGTCAGTTATTCCTTCAGCTCGGGCTTTCCACAACAGCCCGAGGTGGTCTTCGACGCGCTGGAGACCTTCCTGTCGGACCGGGAGAGTCTTTGGGGTTGGTATGATCCAGCTCGCCCCGCACCGGCCCAGCGCAACCGGGCGCTGCACTTCCGCTCGTTGCAGGAGTCGGAGGCGCGGCAGATGCCCTTGCATGACCAGCCCGCATACGAGGTGGCGCGGCGTCTGGGATTGAATGAGGCGGAGCTGGACGCCCAGCGCGACAGGGTCAACACCCGCTCCGGCGCGGTGTACCGGCAGCTGGGCATGGAGCGCATGGCGTTCCTGCGCACCCTGGTCTGCGAGGGGCCGTCGCTCCTGGGCTGGCTGGGGTTGGCGCGCGAGGAGCCCTTCACCGAGCGAGAGCAGCGGGTGCTCCAGGCCCTGACGCCCGCGTTGCAGCGGCGGCTGAACATGGAGACGCGGCTGCGCGAGTCCGGGCTGATGTCCACCGCGCTGGAAGTGGCGATGGAGGCGCTCGGGCGCGCCGCCTGGGTGGTCAGCGGCAGTGGCCGGGTGGTGCACGCCAACAGCGCCGGCCGCGTGTGGCTGGAGCGCGGCGAGCCGGAGCTGATGGAGCAACTTCGCCGGGGCGCGCAGGGCATTCCCTGTTCGGGCCCGCTGACGCTCACGCCGCTGCGCACCACGGGCCTTCCCGCGCACTACCTGGCCATCGACACGGGCACCGCCTCCAGCGCCGCCGCGCGCGTGCAGGCCCTGGCCGCGCGCTGGTCGCTCACCGCGCGCGAGTCCGAGGTCCTCACGCACATCGTCCAGGGCGAGACGAACAAGTCCATCGCTGGCCGACTGGGCTGCGCTGAGCGCACCGTGGAGGTCCACGTCACGCACCTGCTGGCCAAGGCGCACGTGGAGAGCCGCTCGGCGCTCATCGCCCGCTTCTTCCAGACGTCCTGACCCTAGAATGGGCGGGTGAACGACTCCCCAGACGCCCGCCTCCAGGCCGCCCACGCTCGCGCCCGACAGGCGGTGGAGGCAGGCCCCCGCTCCGCGCCCGCGGACGGAGTTCCCCGCGGGCGACGGCTCGCGCTGGGTGACCCGCAGGCGGACTTCGACAAGGTCCTCGCCATCCTCGACCACCACGGGCTCCTGGGCGCCGACGGCTGGCTGAAGCCCGACGTGCAGCTCGTCTCGGTGGGAGACCACTTCGACTGGGGCCGCCCCGAGGAGCGCATGCACGCGGCGAACAGCGCGCTGGCGCTGGTGGCGTGGCTGGCCGCGCATCCCGCAGACCAGGTCGTCCTGATTCTGGGCAACCATGACCTGGGCCGGGTGGGAGAGCTGGCCGACTTCGACAACGCCCGCTTCGCCACCGCCCAGGCGGAAGCGGACCGCGTCTACCAGAAGGGGCAGACGGACGAGGCCGGGGAGCGCGCCTTCCTGGAGCGCTGGCCCAATGTCCCCACGGCGGAGCTGGTGGCCCGCGACTTCGGCAACTTCCAGCAGGCCCAGCGAGCCTGGGTGGAGCACCTCCTGCGCGTCCGTCGCTTTCGCACCGCGCACGCCGCGGGCCCCGGGCTGCTGGTGCTGCACGCGGGCGTCACGCACGAGGACCTGGACGTGACGGGCCTGCCTCGCGAGCGCCGCGCGGATGCGGACGCTGTCGCCCACGCGCTCAACGCGACGATGGACGCGGCGGTGGAGGCATGGACGCGGGGGCGCCTCGAGGTGCCCGGACTGCACCAGCCGGGCGACGCCGCGCGAGGCGAGGGCACGGGCATCTTCTACCAGCGCCCCAGCACGAAGCCGGAGGATGCCGAGCGCACGCGCCAGACGCCGCGCCGACGCTTCGACCCCCGGAGACTTCCCCCAGGGCTCACGCAGGTGGTGGGGCACACCCGCGACAAGCGTATCCGCGAGTTGATGGGCGTCACCTCGGGCGCGGCGCTCGACGGCGTGGTGCGCCACCTGGTGACGGACGGCGCGCGGGCGGACTGCGCGCACGGTGCCCCGCCGGCTACGGGCGCGGCGGAGGCGGTGCTCGTCTTCGTCGACGGCGGGATGAGCCACTGTCCCGTCGACGCGTACGAGCTGTTCGACTTGGACCAGCGCGCCGCCGTGCGAGCGACAGCGCGCTGAACCCGACGGCTACCTCGGCGCGGGCTGCGCTTCCGCCTGGAGCCCGGCGAGCTTCTTCTCCAGGCCCTTCATCATGCGCGGCGACACCTGCGAGGCCGGCAGCGTCTTGGCATACGCGACGGCGTCCTCCACCGTCTTCGTGGCGCTGGCGACATCCTTGCGCGCGACGTGGATGTCGACGCGGTTGGACAGCACGTTGATGCGGCGGGCGCCCTTCACGCGCTCCAGCGCACGGTCACTCGCCGCGAGCGCGTCATCCAGGCGTCCCTGCAGCCGGTACAGCGTGGCCAGCCTCGCGGGCGGGTTGTAGTCCTGGGGCAGGTCCTTCTCGCTCTGCTCCAGCGCGGCCACGGCACGCTCGGGCGTGCCCAGCTTCATCGCCGCCGACATGCGGTGCGAGTCGAAGACGGCGCGCGCCTCGGGGTTGGGCGCCTTGGCGGCCTCGGCCTCCAGGAACGCCAGCCACTCGCCCGCGAGGGCCTTCACGCCGGCCTCGTCCTTCTCCGCCTCGCGCGCGCCCACCCGCATCTCGTAGAGGCCGGAGCGGTCATCCGCCGTCATCTCGATGACCGGAGGCCCCATGGCCTCGACCACCTTGGCCTCCAGGGCCGTGCGCAGCTCCTTGCTCACGGCCTGGTCCGGAATCGACAGCGCGCACATCAGGCCCATCATCGAGGCGTTGGCCCACGACAGCGAGCGCGGCGTGCCCGGCAGCAGCTCCAGCGCCTTCTTCGCGCACGGCTCCACCTGCTGCGCTCCATACATCGCCGTCATCAGCGACTCCACGGCACGGCCCCGGCGGTTCCAGTCCGCGGGCGCCTCGGCCAGGGCCTCCGTCAGCGTCTCCGCCGCCTCCGCCGAGCGCCCCTCGCCATAGAGCGCGTCACCGCGCGCCAAGAGCGCCTCCGCGCCGGTGATGCCACCCTTGTAGGCGCGCTCACCGTCCTCGAAGAGCTTCACGAGCTGCTCCACCGTGGCGCTGCCGGCGAAGCGCAGGAGCGGCTTCTCCTCGCGCGGGTCGATGACGTACAGCGTGGGCCAGAACTCGATGGGGAACTTCTCCTGGAAGGCCGCGTTCTGGGTCAGGTCGGTGTTCACCTCCAACCAGACGTAGCGGTCGGCGTGGCGGGCCAGGGACTTGTCCGACAGGACATACGCCTTCATGGAGCGACAGGTGTGACACCACGGCGCCCAGACATCGACGAAGAGGGGGATGCCCTTCGACTTCGCCTCGGCGATGGCGCGAGCGTAGTCATCCTCGATGAACGGCAGGGGAGCTCCGGCGTGCGTCGCGTCCGCGGACACGGGGGTGTTCGTGTTCGCGGCGGTGCAGGCAACGAGCCCCAGCAACAACAGGCAGGCGGCGTGGGTGCGCATGGCGGGGGACCCTACCGCGCCACCGCCACTCTGTCCCCCAGCGACATCCACCTCGCAAGCAACTGGGAACCCGTCCCCGCACATGCTCTGGTGTGAGTGAACCTCCGATGACGAGAGACCCCTACAGCCTGCGCGAGTCCCTCGCGTCCGCCCTGGATGCCCTGCCCGCCCCCGAGCGCTTCCCGGAAGGCACGGACGCGGACCTGGCCCGTCGTCTGGCCGAGCGGCTGCGCAGGGACCTGCTCCCCCGCCTGGGCTCCGCCGACGCGCCCCTGCTGCTGGTGGCCATCGCCGGCCCCAACAACGTGGGCAAGTCCACCCTGTTCAACGCGCTGGTGGGCGCGCCGCTGTCGCCCGCGAGGCCCGAGGGAGGACTGACGAAGCAGTGCCTCGCGGCGGCCCACCCGGAGACATGGACGGGGGCGCTGAAGGACTTCCTCACCCGCCGCTACGACACGGTGCCCGTCGCTCCGGGGGAGCTGGCGCCCGTGGACCAGCCCGGGCCGGCGGGGCGGCTGTACCTGGTGCTCGCGGACGCGGTGCCTCGCGGGTTGCTCGTCATGGACACGCCGGACTTCGACAGCGTGTACCGGGAGAATCG
The DNA here is from genome assembly GCF_013372595.1 of Myxococcus sp. AM011. Classification (NCBI taxonomy): domain Bacteria; kingdom Pseudomonadati; phylum Myxococcota; class Myxococcia; order Myxococcales; family Myxococcaceae; genus Myxococcus; species Myxococcus sp. AM011. Next base: position 54,942 of record NZ_JABXEM010000003.1, on the reverse strand, counting down.
CGAGCGCGCGGAGGCGCTGCTCGTCACCGTGGACGTGCTCGTATTCGTGGTGAGCCGGCAGACGTACCAGAACGCGGCGCTGGTGGACTTCCTGCGCGCCGCGGTGGGACATGGCCGGCCGTACCTGCTCGTCTACAACGAGGCGTCTCGCGAGGAGGTGGCGCGCGGGCACCTGGACAAGCTGGCCTCCGACGTGGGTCATCCACCGCTCGCGCGCTACCTGGCGCCGCACCAGCCAGACGTCGAGGCGGGCCTGCGTCCCCTCGCGACGGAGCCGCTGGATGGGCGGCCTCCGCTCAACTCGCTTCTGGGAGAGGCCGAACACGCGCGGGAGTTGAAGGCCCGGGCGCTGGAGGCGTCACTCGCGGACGCTCGCGCGGAGCTGGAGGCGGTGGCGCGCGCGTCCACTCGCGCGGCGAGCGAGCCGGAGCGGCTGCGACAGCGACTGCGGCACGAGCTGGACGGCGTGGGCAGCGCGGCGGCGCTCAAGGCGGTGCCCGCGGACATCCTCATCGACGCCTTCCGCGATGAACTGGATGCGCGCAGCCAGTTCCACAAGTGGGTGCGGCTGCCCTTCCGGGGGCTGGCCACGGCGCTCACGTACGTGAGTCGCAAGGTGCGCCAGTCCTTCACGGGCCCTGAGCCGGAGGGCTCGGAGACGCCCACGCGCGCGGTGGACGCGACGATGACGGATGGGGTGCGGCGGCTGGTGGATGCCTTCGCGCCGGAAGTCGCCGCGTGGCGGGGAGACGCCGAGACGCGCGAGAAGCTGGCCGAGGCCTTCGGGCCCGTGACGCTGGCGAAGCTGGAGGAGCCGCTGGGCTTCGAGTCCCTGCATGCCCACTCGGCGGACCGCGCCACGCTGTACGCCTATTGCCGCGAATTGGTGGCGGGTGAGCTGCAGGGCGGCATGCGCGAGGAGCTGCTCCAGGCGCTGACGACGCTGGTGTACTCGGTGCCGTCCGGCGCGGCGGCGGTGGTGACGGTGGCCACGGGTGGATTCGGTCATGACGCGGTGGTGTGGGCGGGCACCTTGTTGTCCACGCCCCTGATGGAGCGCTTCGTGGACCTGCTGGGTGCCCAGGTGCGCGCCCGCGTCACCCGGAAGTGGGCGGATGCCCACGGCACCACGCTGGCCCATGCGCTGGAGAAGAGATTCTTCTCGGACGTGCTGGGTCAACTGGACGGGCTGGCGGAGAATTGGAACCGGACCGCCGCGCGGCTGGAAGCGACGCGAGCCGAGCTGTCCTGACGGCTGGCGGGGAGGCGAGCCGTCGTCTTCCCGTCCCCGTGAGCGGTGAGGCGTACGCACCGAGACATCGAGGCGAGGTCACGCGGACCATCAGGATGGTCGATATTCGGCCCGTGCGTGTGCGGCGACAATGCGCCATGCTGGGCGCGTCATGAATGGCTCGGACTCCGGCGCACCGGGCTCCCCACCTCCCGTCCTTTCCTTCCGCCACCTGCTGACCGACGCTGTCAGTACGTTCCTGGACGAAGCGGGGATGACGTGCGCGCAGACGGCCGACTCCCTCGGCGAGCTCATCGTCACGCTGTCGCGCTACCGCGAGGAAGGCGCGCCCCTGTTCCCCATGGCGTTCATCGGGGACGACCTGGGGCAGATGCTCGCGCTGCTGGGCGGGCATGACCCCATCGCCATCGGAATCGGGCCTCGTTCGCGGGCCACCGTCCAGCGGGCGCTCAAGCAGTGCGCGCCGCTGGGACAGGGCCGGTGGTGGGCGCTGTATCTGCTGAGGGTGCCGGAGGGTTTCGCCTACGGCGTGTTCCGCACGGACCCGTTTCCGCTCGCGGAGTCACCGCTGGAGCGGCTGCGACGGACGGAGGAGCCTCAGGCGGGTGTGGTGGGCGTGCTCCAGCTCGCGGACAACATGCTGGAGCTGCGCGCGGGCGGCGGGCTGTGCCGGCACGTGTACCTGTCAGGTGCTCGCGTGGAGGGCGCTTCGCCTCCCGCGGTGCTGAACGAGTTGGCGGAGGCCATCACCGACGGCGTGGCGAGCGCCAGTCTGGAGCGAGCGCGGGGGTTCTTCCGGCGGGTGCTCTTCGAAGTGATGCAGTCGTCCCATGGGGCCCTGGTGGCGGTGCTGCCCCGGGAGCGCGCGGGCTCCACGCTCTTCGTGGACGGCATCATCCTGCCGCGCCCGCTGGATATCGTGGCGCTGCTGGACCGCTATCACGCGGACCCCACCGACGCGGCGGCCACGGCGGTGCGCGCCACCGGGCAGTTGCTGCGCGGGATGATGGCGACGGACGGAATCACCGTGCTGCGCGCGGATGGCTGCATCGTCGGCTACAACATCTTCGTGCGACACCCGGAGTCGCTCACGCATCAGCCCTCCGTGGTCGGCGGAGCGCGTCGGCGCACGTACGAGGTGCTGGGCGCCGCCGTGGGAACCGAGCTGACCGCCGCGTTCATCCGCTCCCAGGACGGTGACGCGGCCTGCCGCCGCGCGTGAGTGCGGTGACGAGATTCAGCAGGTCGGTCTCCGGGGTGACTGGAATGACGTCCCGCGTCTCGTAGGAGTCCCGCGCACACGCCATGAGGACGGGCTTTCCGCGCTGTTCCGGATAACTGATACAGCCGTGTGTCGACAGGGGTACGGGTTTGCCGTCAGAAGCCCGACGTGCCACGTCACCAAGCGCGTCTGACGCCCAGATGGCCTGAGAATTGAGTTTGTCAGGGGCTTCCCGCATGCTGGCGCCGCCTTGAAATCCCCCTTGTTCCGCATCGCGCGATTCGCGCTCGCTTCCCTGGCCGTGTGCCTTGTGGCTTCCCCCGCACGGGGACAGAAGCTCGCAGACGTCATCGTCGCCGGCCCTCCGATTGCCCCCGCGCTGAGCGGAGCCGGGCAAGGCATGTGCGTCGCCTCCAACGTGTGGACGCGGACCCTCGGCGAGTTCCCGCAGACACGTGGCACGTACCTCGACGTCATCAACGGCTATTTCGAGGAGCCCACCAGCAAGCAGAACCGCGTCACGACCGTGATGCGCACGCCATTCGACCTGTCCAACAACCTCAACGACGGTCGCACGCTGAGCTACGGCGACTTCGTGGGACAAGTCTCCGCCCCAGGATGTTCAACGGGTGGATGCAGCTTCAACGTCATCAATGATGGTGACGCGTTCACACCGTTCGTCTCGCGCTTCCGGGGCTACTTGAACGTCCCCGCGAGCCTCGCGGGCCAGACAGTGCATCTGGGTTACTACGCAGACGATGCCGTCAGCCTCGTCATCTACGACAGGTCTCAATCCTATACGGTCATCAACAGGCCGCCCCAGTTGGGTGCGCCCACTTGGCGAACCACCAACAGCGTGACCTTCGTCCAGGCGGGACTCTACGCCGTGGAGATTCTGTACGCGCAGGTGACGGAGCACGCCGCGCTCGAAATGTCCCAGTCCACGGGGGCCTTCACGGACTTCGAGCGCGCCGCCAACCAGCCGCCGATCATCAACCTGTACAGCTCCGGCTTCCAGTTGCTCCAGCCCGCGCAGTTCTTCCAGACGGAGAACGGCCTCCCGTCCTTTTCAACGGACCCCAACCGCTGTGAGCAGTGCAGCCGCGCCAACGTCAACTCCCCCAACAACGGCGGCTGTGCCTCCTACTTCCACTGCAACGCCGCGGCCCTGTGCGCGCCCTGTGACTCCGCCCTCTTCTGCGGCTCTTCCTGCTCGCCCTGCGGTCAGTCCTCGCCCTACTGCGCCAACATCAACGGCAACACGCAATGCGTGCAGTGTACGGATGATGGCCAGTGCCCCAACGGCCGCTGTGACTTGAGTGACAACACCTGCCGTGGCTGCAACGGCGATGACGACTGCCCCAACGGCCGCTGCGACTTGAGCGACAACACCTGCCGTGGCTGCAACGACGACGAGGACTGTCCGTCCACCGGCCGCTGTGACCTCGGGACGAACCAGTGCTCGGGTTGCAACGACGACGCGGACTGCCCGGGCGCCGTGTGCGACGAGCCCACCGCCACCTGCGTCCCTTGCACCGACGACGAGCACTGCCCCAATGGCCAGGTCTGCGCGACCGACATCCACCAGTGCCGTGAGTGCAACGACGATTCGCAGTGCGAGCGTGGCGAGGTCTGCACCAACAACCAGTGCCTCCCCTGCGCCACCAATGATTCCTGCGCTGGCAACTCCTGCAACTGCTGCCCCAATGGAACCCAGTGCGCGGCGCTGACGCCCGGTGGCTCGCCCTCCTGCGTCGAGTGCACCACCGATGCCCAGTGCGGCGAGGGCCAGAAGTGCGATCCTCTCAACGGCACCTGCGTCACCACGCTGCCCGAGTGCAACACCGCCGACGCCTGCGGCCCCGCCTGCGCCAAGTGCCCCGGTGAGCGCCCCTTCTGCCTCGACGGCGAGGTCTGCGTTCAGTGCCGCACCGACCTGGAATGTAGCGACGGCCAGTTCTGTCTCAGCGGCGAGTGCAGCTCCTGCACCACCGACCGTCACTGCGGCTCGCGCTGCGAGGCCTGCGAGACGGACGCGCCCTTCTGTCTGTCGGACGGCTCGGTCCAGAACAGCACCTGCGTCGGCTGCCGGAGCAATGAGGACTGCGGCAGCGGCCAGTGCAATGCGACGACTCGCACCTGTGAGAACGCCGGCGCCTGCGCGGTGACGTGTGACGCGGGCCTCGTCTGCGACGGTGAAGCCTGCGTCCAGTGCTTCGCCGATGCGCACTGCCCCTGCGGCGGCACCTGCGACCTCACCAACAACACCTGCTCCTCCTCGTGCGAGGACAGCGGCGACTGCCTCGGCGTGCAGCACTGCTCGGCCAAGACGCAGGAATGCGAGCGCGGCCGACGCAAGCCCGGCACCGACCCGCAGGGCGGCGCCTTCTGCTGCGGCACCGCCGCCGATGCCACTCCGGCCGGCAGCGCCACCATCCTCGTCCTGCTCGCCGCGGGCCTCCTGCTCCTCCGCTCCCAGCGCCGCGTCCGATGAAACCCTTCCACCTCCCGCTCCTCCTCCTGGCGCTCGGAGGGGCCAGTGTCGCCTCCGCACAGCCGGACGCCCGCTTCGACGTGCAGTTGTTCCGCCCGTCCGCGGCGCCGCAGGACCTGGTCGTCGTCACCCAGTCCCGGCCGCTGTCCCACATGTCCGTGGCCTTCGGCCCGTACTTCAGCTACTCGCTCAACCCGCTCACGCTGGTGCCCGAGGGAGGAGACCTCGAGAAGATCAGCCTGGTCGGCAACCGCCTCCAGCTCGACGTCATGGCCATGGTGGGCCTGTTCGACTGGGGCGAGATTGGCGTGGACCTGCCGCTCATCCTCGCGCAGGGCGGACAGAACCTGGAGGTCATCGGCACCGAGGGAAGCGTGGAGAGCTTCGTGCTCGGGGACCTGCGCCTCTCCGGCAAGGTGGCCATCCCGGGTCTTCGCCGTCCCGCCGAGGGCAAGGGCTGGGGCGCCGCGCTGACGCTCAACGTGTCCTTCCCCACGGGCGCGCAGGACGCGTTCGCTGGAGACGGCGAGCTGACGTGGGCCCCCGGGCTCGTGCTCGACTACCGCTTCGGCAACGGCATCCTGCTGGCGTTCAACGGCGGCTTCTGGAAGCGGCCGGACCGCGTGTTCGACGGCGTGGCGCTGGGGGACATGGCGCCCTTTGGCCTGGGCACCGAGGTGCCCATCCTCCGAGGCAGCGGCATCACCGCGCTCGCCATGGTGAACGGCGCGGTGGGACTGAAGAAGGCGCCTGGGACGGAGCGGCAGGTTCCCGCGGAGCTGCTCATCGGCCTGCGCTGGTACAGCTCCACCGGCGTGACGTTCACCTTCGGCGGAGGCGCGGGCTGTGGATGCTCGCTCGCGTCGCCCACGCTGAGCTTCTTCACGTCCATCATCTGGATTCCAGCGAAGACGCGCGAGTGGGAGGCGCTGGAGCGCTTCAAGGAGCCGCCCGAGCCGGCGCCGCCTCCTCCTCCTCTGGTGGACCCGGATGGCGACTCGGTGATTGGCGTGGGCGACAAGTGCCCGGATGTGGCCGGCCCCGTGGAGAACGCGGGCTGCCCGGACACGGACCGCGACGGCGACGGTACGGTGGACCGGCTCGACAGGTGCCCGGACCAGCCGGCCGGAAGCCGGGGCCGCGATGGATGTCCGCTCGCGCGCCGCGACGGGAACAAGATTGTCATCCTGGAGCAGGTGAACTTCGCCACGGACCAGGACGTCATCCTCTCCGAGTCCTTCCCGATTCTGGAGGAGGTCGCCCGGGTGATGAATGAGAACCCGGAGATGGACCGGGTGCTGGTGGAGGGCCACACGGACGCTCGCGCGAGTGATGCGTACAACCTGGAGCTGTCGCGTCGGCGTGCGTCCAGCGTGATGCGCTTCCTCGTCCAGAGCGGCGTGGCGGCGGAGCGGGTGTGCTCACAGGGCTTCGGCCGCAGCCGGCCGCTGTCCGACAACGCGACGGAAGAAGGCATGGCGCTCAACCGCCGCGTCGAGTTCACCATCCAACCGCCCAGCGAGGGCCCACGTCCGCCCTGCCCCGAGGACCCGTCCGACAAGAAGGGCAAGCGCCCCTCGCGGACGAAGGCACCGGGTCCGAAGGCCAGTCCCGCGCCGAAGCCGTAGGCGCGGTCTTCAGGCAGCGTCCTCGGCTCGCCGCACTGATGTTCTCAGTGCGGCGCATTGCGCCCACCAGGCAGCGTTTGCGGCTTGCCGCGCTGAGACATCCTCAGCGTGGTGCCGGGTCTCAAGGAAGCATCGTCCGCGCACCCCGCCAGAGCCTCAGGCGCGGCGCCTTCAACCCACAGGCGTAAGCAGCGGCCCGCACCACCGAAGCAGGCACCTCACCGCCACTACGGAACGACGAACTCCGCGGCGGAGCGGCGGCGGCCCGCGACGACGGAGACTACGGCGCGACCCGAGCCCACCGCCGTCACCCGGCCGTCCTTGGACACCGACACCACGGCGGCATCCGACGAGAACCACTCCAGCGGCACACTGTCGAGCACCGCGCCGTTGCGGTTGAAGGCCCGCGCCAGGAGCAACACCGACTGACCCGGACGCGCGAACTGATGGTGGGTGAGGTTGAGCCCCAGACGCGCGAAGTCCGCCGGCACCACCTGGACAGCGAGGTGTCGAGCCAGGTGCCCCAGGTTGGCGCTCACCGTGGCCGAGCCGGGCTTCACCGCCACCACCTGCCCGTCCTCCACCCGCGCCACCGTTTCGTCCGACGAGCGGAACTCCGGTGTGACGTCCTGAAGCGACGCGCCCTGCTCATTGCGCGCCACCACGCGCATCTTGATGGTGCGCCCCACCTCCAGGAAATCGGCCCCCGGCGCGCGCACGTCGAGCGAGTTCAGGATGACCAGGTCCAACGGCAGGGCCTCACGCACCTTGCCCCCCGTCACGCCGATGATGGTCTTCCCGGACTTGCGCACCGTCACCACGCCGTCCTGCACCAGCGCCACATCCGTCGCGGAGCTGGTCCACCGCAGCTTCGGCTCGGACATGCGCTGGCCCTCGGCATCGAGGACCGTGTAGTCCAGCTTCACGTTCTGCCCCGGCGTGCGCAGGAACTTCGACTCCAGCGGCTGGAACGTCAGCGACTCGGGCGACGGCCCACATGCGCCCAGCAAGCCGAGCGCGAGAACAACGACGGAACGAAATAGGAGGCGCGGCGTCTTCACGGCGGCGGAGACAGACAACGAAGCGGGGTGGGAGTGACGCCCATTTTAACCACGCCCATCGCTCCACGTGTGAACCCCTGAGACCTTCTTCTCACCGCCTCCGCGCACGGTGCCGTCCGCAAGGCACTCGTCCAGACAGGCGGTATCCGCCCGGCTCCTCAGGAGAAGAGGAAGTGCGGGACGTTGAAGTCACTCTCGGTGGAATCGAGGGACGCGACGATGTTGAGCCGCTGGCCGGGCTCCGCGAGGTCGACCACGTAGTCCGCCTTGGTCTTCCCGGCCCCCTGGATGACCCGGACTCGGGGTCTGGCTGCCTGCGCCGAATCCGTGGGCACATCCATCACCACGCCCAGCTGCCCGCCCGACAGGCGCACCAGCGTCCCCACCGGATAGAAGCCGGCCACCGCGGTGAAGAGGCGGACGACCCTCGGGTCGAACCGGGTGCCGGCCCGGTGGGTGATGAGCCGCAGCGCCGTGTCCGGTGCCAACCCCGGATGAGGCGGCGCGGGGAACGTCAGCAGGTCGAAGGCACAGGGCACCGCCAGGAGCCGTCCCGCCATCCCCACCGGACGCTGGACGGGTCCACTCCAGGCCGGCTGGAGACAGTCGTGCGCGGCGACGACTCGCTCCAGCCGGCTGGTGTCCAGCGGACGCTGCAACAGCCGGAGCGCCGTCTTCAAGGGCCCCCGCCGCGCCAGCAGCTCATGGGAGGCGCGGTCGAACTCCTGCTCCGGCGCGAGCGTGGTGGTGCCCCGCCCCAAATCATGGAACAGCCCGCTGAGGGCCAGGTCCAGTTGCTGCGCGCGAGACAGCCCCATCCGACGCGCCATCAACAGCGCCAGCACCGCCACCGCCGCGCCGTGCTGCCCACCGTCCACGTCCGTCCGGCGAAAGCGGGTGAGGCCCACCAGGAGCGACTCATGCCCCACGGAAGACTCGGCCAGCCGCAACAGCACGCGGCGGAAGCGCTCCACGCGCACCTGCCCTCCCGTGCTGATGACGTGCTTGAGCAGGACGACGAGCCGCGCGTAGTAGCGCAGCATCACCTCGCGCGGCGTCAGGACGTGCGTGGAGGACAACACGTCGCGCAGGCGGATGGGCCCCAGCTTCTCCTGGAGGATGGCCTGGGGCTTCTGCGCGCGCCGGTGCTTCTGGAACGCGACGAGGAAGGCGCGCAGGTGCTCGCGACGCAGCCCCGAGCCGAACGAAATCTCCTGCACCTGGAGGTGCTCCAGATAGCGCCTCAGCGAGACGGCCATCTCCAGATGTTCCTCGCCCAGCTTCATCCTCGAGCCATTGAGGAACGGGATTCCGCCCACGCACTGCAGCTCCACGGACTTCTGTCCCCGCAGCTCCGCGTCCAGCAGCGTGCCCAGCTCCTCGAGTGCCTCCTTCACGCCCGCGTTGTCCACGTCGTGCAGGGACACCGTGTTCAGACACCGTACGACGAGGCCCATGAGCCTCGGCCCCACCAGTGCCGCGTCCTCCCGTGTCGTCGCCGTCGCCATGTCTCCGCGTTCCCCCGACGTCTCGTCCGTGGCTTCAGCCCACCGGGGCCAGCTGCGCCAGCGCTTCCCGACACGCCTGCTTCAAGTTGCGCGGCGCGAAGAGCTTGTTCGCCACCGCCTCCAGCAACGGCCGGGCCCTCGGGTCTCCGAGGATGCCGATGCAGCGCGCGCAGTGCGCCTTCAGCTCGGTGTCCAGTTCTCGCTCGAAGGCGGAGCGCAACGCCGCGCCAGCGATGGGCCCGCCCAGGTCCGCGAGCGCGCGCAGCACCGCCATGCGTTCGCGAGCCTCCATCTTCGCGTCGAGCCGGGACACCAGCGGCCCCACCGCGGCCTCCACGCCATGGCGTACCAGCAACACCAGCGCCGCGCCGCGCACCCCCGCCGCCGGGTCCGCCAGCAGCTTCAGGAGCGGCGAGCGCTGGACCTCCACGTCCCGAGGACTCAGCCGGGACAGCAGCGCCGCGCGCACCTCCGGCTTGGGATGGCCCAGCAGCGCCGCCGTCAGGGGCATCGCCTCGGGCCCTCCCTCGCGCAGGAACTGCACCCAGTCCAGGTCCGCCTCACCCAGCGACGAGGCCCGCGTCACCAGCACGCTCAGCGAGATTCCCCGGCGCACGAGCAGCTTCGCCAGCGCCCCTCGGGCCTCGGGCGAGGCCAATTCGAAGAGCAGGTCCGTGGCGCCCTGGAGCGTGTCACGCGGCAACGCGCTCAACAGCTCCAACACCCGCAGCAGCACGCCCGGCTGGGCGGCGGCCTGCGCCAGCGCGAAGCGCATCTTCTCCCGGAAGAACAGCCGCGTGACGGCATAGAGGTCCGGCGCGCGCGCCCCGGCGGCCCGGGCATCCTTCGTCATGCCCTGCACCACCTGCGACAGCTCCGCCCAGCGGCCATGCGAGACGAGCCCGGAGAGCAGCTCCTCCATCCACGCCAGGAGCTCTCCTCGTTCTTCCTCCTGGCACACCGCGAGCAGACCCCACACCACCCACAGGCCCCGCTCGTGCACGCCTTCGCCGCCCCGCTCGCGCTCCAGCAAGGCCCGCAGCTCCGCCACCTCCGTGTCGCTGGCGCCCGCGAAGGCCGGCGCTCCCGAGCGCACCAGGTCCTGAGCGCTGACGGGGGCCAGCACCTCCGCCTCCAGTCGCGCCAACCACTCGTCATGTCCCACGGGACGACGACGGCCGGAGCCCGAGGCCTGGCGCCGCGTCAGCTCCGCGAAGAGCTGCTCCTCGCGCTCGGCCAGCTGCGCCTCGGCCTGCGCGGACTCACCCGTCTCCGTCGACGCGGGCACCTCCGCGACGACCAGCTCGATGTCCTCGAAGCCGTGCTCCCAGAACCACGTGTAGAAGTCGTACTCCGGAGGCAGCGTGCGCTGCAGCGCGCGGTGCCACATGCCCAGGAAGGCGCCCAGCTCCTCCGCCTCCAACCCCGGCTGCAGCAACACCTCCTGGACGCCCTCCAGGAACAGCGGCCGCGTCACCGAGTCCTTCGCCGACGTCGACTCCACCAGCACCACGTCGCCAAGGAGCAGCACGGTGGAGCGCACGTGCAGCACCACCGCCTCGCTCGTCACCTCGTGGTAGCGGCGCACCGCCTCACTCAAGCGCTGTTGGACCTCCACCAGCGCCGCATGCCCTTCCGCGTAGAAGCGATAGGCGCCCAGCACCTTGTTCAGCGCGTGGCCCACCTCCGTCGCGGCTTCCTCTGGCGAGAGCGCGGGCGCCCCCACCGGACTCGGGGTCGCTGGCTGGCCTCTGGATGCGGGAGTCGGAGCGGGCATGGCTGGCAATGCATTGAATTCCTGGCGGAACACTAAAGCCAGAATCCAAGCACCGCCAAATGAACGTTGCCTTTCACAGACGAGGCGCGGTGGCCCCCAACGCCCCCAGGGCCTGGGTCGCCAGGGCTTCTCCCTCGCGCCACCCAGCGAGTCGGGCGCGCTCCCGGGCCCGCTCCAATCGCTCACGTGCCTCGTCGACCCGGCCCCCCGCGCCGAGCAGCCGCCCCACGTTGTAATGGATGCGCGCTGCCTCCTGGGCATCGCCCCCCTGCTCGGCCAGGACGAGCGCTCTCTCCAGCTCGACGAGCGCCGCCGCGTGCTCCCCGGAGAGGACTCGCAGGCCCGCGAGGTTGGAGAGGGCACGGGCCTGACCCACGACATGTCCCGTGGCGCGAGCCTGCTCGGAGGCATGGGTGAAGCTGGTGCGAGCCTTCTCCGGCTGCTGGAGTCGAAGCTGGAGACGACCCAGCAGGTTGAGGTGCTCCCAGTAGAAGTCAGACGCGCGAGCGGGACGCCCGCCCATGCGCTGGAAGGATTGTGTCAGCAATTCCACAGCTCCGGCGACGTCCCCCCGGGCCTCGCGAGCACGGGCCTGCTCGCCCAGCACCCACGCGAGGACCTCCGGGTCCGCCGCGGCGGCGGTGCGAATCGCCACCAGGCGCGCTTCGGCGGCGGCGACACGGCCAAGCTTCAGGTCCGCGGCCGCGACACGGCGCACCACCTCCGCGCGCGCGGCGGGGGACTCGGTGTCGGGCAGCTTCTCCAGCCAGGGCGCGGCGAGCGGCTCCACGGCCGTGGGGTCCACCTGCGTCAGACACGTGCACGCTCGCGTCAGCATGCCGAGCTGCCACAGCCGCGAGGTGGACGTCGCACCCGGGGCATCTCCCATCGCCCGGCGGAAGTAGTCAGAGGCCGCGCGCCACTCACCTCGCGCGGAGAGTCGCTCACCCGCGCGCTCACAGGCCGCGGCGGCGTTGGGCGCGGCGGCGGCGACCAGATGGTCGGCCACGCGAACCTCGCGCGCGGGCTCGGCGGCGAAGGCGTCCTGCCCCAGCGCATCCGCCAACTCCTGATGCGAGCGGCGCAGCGCGCTCGCCGGCAACCGCTCCAGCAACACCTGACGCGACAGCTCCTGCATGAAGCGCAGACAGCCCGGCCGATCCGCCACCTCCGCGAGCCAGCCATCCGCGACCAGCAGCTCCGCCGCGTCCTCGACGGCGTCCTCTGCCGGCAGGGACGCGCGCACCAGCGAAGAGGAGAAGACGGAGCCCTCGACAGCGGCACGTGAGAGGAAGCGCTGGAGCTGCGGTGGCAGCAGGTCCAGGCGGGCCCCCAGCGCGAGGCCGAGGCTGTCGGGCAGCGTCGCTTCCCCGAGGGGCGCCGTGGCCTGCCAGGAACCACCGAGGCGCTGCACGGCGCCGCGCTCGACCAGGGCGCGCATCAACTCCAAGGCGAAGGAGGGATTGCCCTGGGCACGCTCGACGACGAGCTTCTCCACCTCCGCGCCTGGAAGCGCCCCGAAGGCAGTGCCCAACAGGGCCCGCAACTCCGGCCGAGGCATTCCCTCCAGCGCGGAGAGCGGCAGCGGAGCGAGCGCGACGGGAAGCACATCAGGCGCCGTCGTGGCGACCAGGCCTACCCGCGAGCCCGGCGCGCTCAGCAGCGCCACGAGCAGCTCCAGCGAGGCCACGTCCGCGTGGTGCACATCATCCACGAGCAGCAGCACGCCACCGGGACGCGCCGCGCGCAGCAGCGTCTCCGTCACCGCCGCGTCTCCGGCCTGGAGCTGTCCCGACGGCCCGCCATGAGACAGCCTCCGCCACAGCGCGGAGACCTCCTGCGCGGAGAGCCCCAACGCACCGAGTGGCTGAAGTGGCGCGCCCTCCGGGACCGGACCCAACGCGCGCGCCAGTCCCGTGAGCACCGAGCGCATCAAGCCCATCGCCCCCGCGCCGCGCAGGTCCTCCGCGCTGGTCCGCACCACGCGCAGCGAGGCCACGTGGGACGCGCTCTCCGCCACGGCCTCCAGCAGTCGGCTCTTGCCCACGCCGGCCGCACCCGCGAAGAGCCTGGCGCCTCCCTGCCCCGCTCGCACCGAGTCCACCACGGCCCGCGCCGCCGCCAGCGCGTCCGAGCGCCCCACGAAGGGCACTCCACGCACCACGCCGCCCAGGGCCTCCACGCGCCACGCCGCGCCCGACGACAGCGTTCGCTCCGCGCCGAAGCGAACCCCTTCCTCCAGCAGCGCCTTCGCCGCCGCTCCCGCGAGCACCTCGCCTGGTGACGCCGCCTGCGCCAGCGCGGCGGACCGCTCCAGCCCCGCGCCCGTCACCCGCCAGGGCACGCGCCCACCGCCGCCACTCACCAGCACCGCGTCGAACTCCAGGCCCGCCCGAGACACAGGCGAGGGAGTCAACCCCAGGGTCTCCACCGCGCGCAGCAACTCCAGGACACAGCGCACCGCGCGCAGCGGGTCGTCGCGACGCGACACCGGCAGGCCGAAGGCGAGGCTCCAGCGGGACTCGGTGAGCTGCACCACCTCCGCCTCGTGTCGCTCGGCGATGGAGGCGACGAGGTCGAGAAGCTGCCCCACCGCCTCCATGCCCTCCTCCGGCCCCAGCGCTTGCCGCAGCGCCTCCGCGCCCTCCACCTCCACCGTGACGATGACGAGCTTGCGCCGGAGCGCGCCCGCCTCTCGCCCTCGCATCCTCACCGTGGCATCCGGAGACGCGGCGTCGAGCCCCTGGGCCTGCGGTGTCGGCGCGGTGGCGGTGGGGACGTGCAGTTCGGTTGGAGGAGCCTCCGCGTCGATGAGGTGTCCGGAGGTGACCTCGGACACCTCCGAGACGGGCGCCGCCATTCCGGTGAGCCTGCTTCGCGTCTGGGGCCCGGAGGGAGTGTTGAGCGCGCTGCCGCAGTGAGGACAGAAGCGACTGGTGCCGCTGGTGGACTGGCCGCACCGGGGGCACGTCACGCTGGAGCCCGCCGCACGCGGCAAGAGACTGCCGAGGCCCACGCTCGACTCGCGCATCCTCGCGCGGACCAACTCGCCCACCAGGCGCTCGGTCGTCGCGGCGACGCCGTCCTCGGACTTTCGGGGGCTCTCATCCAGGTACTGCTGGAGCGCGCGGGCCACGTCGGCGCAACGCTCGAAGCGCTGCTCGCGCGGCTTGGCCAGCATGCGCAGGATGATGTTGTCCAAGAGCGGGGAGACGCCGTCGACGAGCATCGACGGCTTGAGCGCGGGAGTCAGCGCGACACGCCGCATCGCCTCCGCGGGGTTGTCCGTCTCCACCAGCGGCCGGTGCGTCACCAGCTCCCACAACACCACGCCGAGCGCATACTGGTCGCTGCGTCCGTCGAGCGGCTGGTTTCGCACCTGCTCGGGCGACATGTAGCGCAGCTTGCCCTTGAGGATGCCAGTGCGCGTGCGGGTGGAGCGGTTGCTCGCCTTGGCCACGCCGAAGTCCACCACCTTCGTCACGCCATCCAGCCGCACCATGATGTTCTGCGGACTGATGTCGCGGTGGACCAGGTCCAGCGGCACGCCCTGCGCGTCCACGGCCTGATGCGCATGGTCCAACCCGAGCGCGGCGTCACGGATGATTTCCGCGCACACCGCCGGACTCAGCGCCGCGCCAGCACGCACCGCCGCGCGAGCCAGCCGCCCCAGGTTCTCGCCTTCGATGTACTCCATGGCGATGTAGAAGGTTCCCTCCCACTCGCCGACCTCGAACACGGAGACGACGTTGGGATGGTTGAGGCGCCCCGCCACGCGCGCCTCGTCCAGGAACATCTCCAGCGAGCCTTCCTGCTCCAGCAGGTCCGGCAACAGGTTCTTGAGGATGACGGCCCGCTCGAAGCCGCTGACGCCCACCTGACGCGCCAGGAAGATTTCGCCCATGCCTCCCACGGCAAGCCGGCTCAGCACCGCATAGCGGCCGAAGACGAGGGGAACCGAGCCACTGGCGGACATCATCTTCCTCACACCGTAGTCAGTGGCCCCGGGCTCCCGCCAGTTTCCATTGCCCCCTGCGGGACATCAGCCACCGGGTGTCATTTACCCCCCCGACGCGAGCCATCTCAAGCGCGGGATGCTGCCCGTGGGGCGAGGCCCCGGAGCCAGGGCCAGCGGCTGGACGTAGAGCCCGCGCCGCGCTCGCGTCCACCACGCCCCCGTGCGCCGACGCTCGTCCAGCCCCGTCATCCGGTAGTCGTGAAGCACCGCGCGAACCTGCCGGGGCGGCGCGTCCGGGAAGGGATTGCGCGCGAGCAGTCCCAGCACCTCGGGAGCGCCCTCCAGCAGTCGCGCCAGGAAGGCGATGAACCAGCTCGGCGGCGAGGAGAGCGCGGCGAACCACATCTGCCAGTCGAGGCGAGGTTGATGCGGAGCCACCTGCCTCGGCGGCTGGTCGACGTCACCCACCTTGTAGCGGAAGCCATAGGGCTCCCAGTGCACGCCGTCGTTGGAGCCCTCGACGACGATTTCCGGCCGCTCCACCGTCATCACGCTGAAGAGGCCATAGCGATTCACCGAGCGCAGCGGACGCACGCGGCCGTGCAGCCATGTCAGGGGACGCAGGACGCGCTCGGGGAGACGGGCACCTCGCTCGAAGCGCAGGAGGATGTCGGCGGCGCCGAGCACCAGGAACGGCATGAGCAGGAGATTGCTCCAGGAGGTTCGTGAGCGCGACGCAGGTGGGCTCTCGGGGAGAAATGGGAGCAGCCGTCGCAGGGCCGCGTCGTCCAGCAGCCACACGCCCAGCACCAGGGACTGGAGATTGAAGAAGCCGTAGTTGCCGGTGGCGACGATGGCGGCCTGCAACGCGGAGAAGGCCCCGAAGGCGAGCTGCCTCGGTCGACGGGGGGCGAAGACGAGGAAGGGCACCGCGGCCTCCAACGCGAGCACCATCGCAGTGGAGGTCTTCTGGAGTCCCTCGGGCAGGTGGTGCGCGTACCAGCCGCCGCGCGTGGGAAGGGGGGCCGTCTCGTAATAGTGCCGACAGGCCGTCAGCTCGCGCCACGTCCTGTCCCCTGACTGCCACTTGCTGATGCCCGAGCCGAAGTAGAGCCGGAACACGAGCAGCCGGAAGAGGAACACCTCCAACGCGCCTGGCGACTCTGGCCCGAGGCCTGGTCGAAGTCCTCGTGGAGCGGTGAGCGCGGACAGGAGGCCCATCTCCAGCAACAGGACGTCCCACTGGAACGAGAGGAACTCCCGACCCACGGCCGCGTAGGAGAGGTACAGGCCCCACAGCAGCGCCAGCGCGCTCCGGGGCGCCGCGTTGAAGATGACCGCGAGGGACAGGAGCTGTCCCACCGTGCAGCCCCGCGTGAGCGCCTTGTCGGAAGCGCCGAACCAGAACACCGTAGGCAATTGACGCCAGCGCTCGCGAGCAGGTGCTGCTTGCTTCCGCTCCTGGCTGACCAGGTCCTTCACGGGACGGATGCCTCGCGAGCCGAACAGCCCCGGCACCTGTCCTCGCAGCGAAGTGAAGGCGATGAGGAACGTGCCTCCCATCAACCGGAGGAAGACCCAGCGCACCTGACGGAAGTCACGCGGTGCCACGGTGCGCCCGAAGAGCCAGCGGTCCACTCTCGACGCCGTGCGACGGTTGCGGGCGATGACGCCGTAGACGCGCTGGGAGAGGCCCAGCACTCCGGGCAGCAACCCCAGCCTCGCCGCGCCGCGCGTCAGCCAGCGGGGCGACCGGCCAAGCGCGCGGAAGACCGCCTCCGCGCCCTGCGACACGCGGCCCGAAGGCTCCACGAGCTGAGTGGCGCGACGCATGTCCCGCCTCGGAATGCCGAGCAGCAGGAGGAGCCAGCGGCGACCTGGGAGGAAACGGACACGGCCTTCGGTGCTTTGCGCCCAGCGCGCCACCCAGCGGCGACAGAAGCCGCAATCGGCGTCGTAGAGCAGCAGCGGCGACGGACGCGTGAGTCGCCCGAAGGCGGAGACACGCGCGTGCGTGTGTAGACCCACCATGGCTGAAGCATGGGGGCGGCGGGTGGAGATGGCTGCCCCCGCGCACGGAGGCGGTGGTCGCTCCAGGGCCGGGGCGCCGGGCGAGCAAGCTCGAAGGCACGTGGGAGCCCCTGGACATCGAAGCGGGGTGCCTAGCTTTCACGGCATGAGCGAGCCGAAGGGGAAGGCAAAGCAGTTGGTCGAGGTGGCGCCTGGCATCCACCACTGGACCCTGAAGGACAACCGCATTGGCGGCACGCGCAGCGATGCCTACGCGGTGGTGGATGTCGATGGGGCGGTCATCCTCATCGACCCGCTGCCCATCGACGAGGCGAAGCTGCGGGAGCTGGGAGACATCACCGCCATCGTGCTGACGGCGGGAAATCACCAGCGCTCCGCCTGGAGGTTCCGCAAGGCCTTCGGCGCGCCGGTGTGGGCTCCGGAGAATGCCTACGGCCTGGAGGACAAGCCCGACTTCATCTACGTGGCGGGCGACACGCTTCCGGGAGGTCTGCTCCCCTTCCACACGCCGGGCCCCGCCGTGGCCATGTACACGCTGTGGATGCAGAAGCATCCGCGTGGCATCGCCTTCATCTCCGATCTGCTGACCCACGAGGGAGACGGCACGCCGGAGTTCATCCCCAGCGAGTACCAGGACGAGCCCCTTCGCACCCGGCAGAGCGTCCAGCGCATCCTGGACCACCTGGCCGTCGTGGACATCGTCTGCTTCGCGCACGGGGAGCCCATCCTCTCGGATGGCGCGAGCGCGCTGCGGCGTGCATTGCAGGAAGACATGGACACTCCCGCCGCGCCGTCGCCATAGGCATCAGCGTCAGGGTGCATTCCAGAGGGACTTCTCAAGGTCCGTGTTGTCCTCGAGGACTGCCTGGAAATGCGCGAGCTTGTCAGAACTTCGCATGCCCACGCGAATCTCGAAGTGTGGACTCTCCGGGGGACGATAGAGTCGAAGGGCAGCATCGTCCCGCTCAAAGAGCATGCTGTGCCGAGGATAGGGCAGCCGGGTGAACCCCATCTGCCCCAAGAGCTGGGCCACCTTCTCGGCTGTCGTCGGCTGCTGCCCCCGACCGCGCTGGTATCGCGCCTGATGAGGAAAACTCGGCAGATGGATGTTCTCCATCGCCCAGAGGAACAGCAGCTCCCTGAGGCCAACGTAGTCCCTGGACAACTTCGTCTTCCAGGCGTGCTCTCCCAGGGGCATCCGCACCACCTGACAGTCCCCATCCTCGAAGGGAGCTTCCAGGTCGAGCCAGTACGGCATGGGCGTCAGCGGAGAAGAATCGCCGAAGAGATAGAGGAACCTGCGAGGCGGCATTTCCATCGGCATGACCCGATAGAAGTCCGCGACGTCCAAGAGTGGGTCATAGGCCTCGACCGTTGAGAGGAGTGCCCCGCCTCTTGCCCCCAGGAGCTCGGCGAACTGCCGATAGCTGCTTGGGAGTGCTCGTCCGAAAGCTTCTTCGAGTTCATCGAGGAGCGGCCCCGGATACCCCTCGATGTGGTCGCGATACCCCGGGGCGTATCGCTCGAGCAGCGTGAGCAGTTCGTCCATGGCTCAGGCGCATTCCTTGGAGTGGTTGCACAGCATCTCGGGAAGCAGCTTCTGGCAGGTGTCGCACGAGGGGACGGACTCGCCATGGCTGAACTGCTTCTCCACGCTCCGTGCCCCGTTGGCGTCCATGAAGCTGTACGTCACCCCCACTGTCGCATGGGTGATGGGGGAGAAATAGCGCTCAGACATGGCCTTCACCTGATGTCCCGAGGCCCCACCTGCTTGAATGATCTTGGGGGCGGCGCACTCCCATTTGTCCCGTCCCTGGTTCAGCAGTTCCTTCAACTGACTCTCGCTCGCGCTGAAGCTCTCGACCAGCGTGAACGGCGTAGCTGCCACGGCCTCCTGGAACCCAGGTGCCGTTTCGCCCGAACAGGCCGCCAGCATTCGTGGAGCCTGTGGGCATCTGCAGACGCACACACCCAACATGTAGCCCTGGACATATGTTTTGACATTCTTGTCCGGGCGCAACACAGGGTTCATTCCCTTGAGCCGCGCATTGATTGAGTTCATCTGTTGTTCAATCGCCTGGACGTGCTTGCGTTCCTCGGTCCGCTGCGCGGTGAGGCCCTCTTCTCTTGTTTTCAACTCTTCCTGGAGAGCGGAAAGCTGGCTGGTAGTCGCCGCCTTGCCTTCGACAGCGGGGGACTTGAGGTGAGTCAGCAGTTCGTTCCGCCGCAGCTTCTGCGGCTCCAGGTGGGCCAGGGCTTCCTTGAAACGCCTGAGAGAATCCCGCTCCAACGCATTTCGCCTCTCTCTCAGCCGGAGGAATTCGTCGATGAGCGGCCGCTGAGCGTGCAGTCGCTCCATCAACTCCGCGAACACAAGCTCCACATGAGCGACGACTTCAGAGGTCTCGTGCACGCGGTGGTCATCGAGCGGTTTGCCGCACGCCGTGCACTGCGCGTCGTCCCCATACGCCAGCCCTGTTCCACCTGCCGAGATGAACGTGGTGTTGAAGGTGTTCCCGTTGTGAAGCGTGACGTCGAGGTAGCGAACCACTCCGCGACCCTCAACCTTCACGTCGACGCTGCCGCTACCCCACGCCATCTTGCCCTTGAGCTTGGAGGAGATGAGGCCCCCGGCCGTCCCCGGCTCGTCACCGGAGCTGGTGCTCAACTCGGAGTTCGTCAGTGCCACCGGGTGTCCGCTGATGGTTACACTCGTGCTGCCCTTGGAAAGCATGGCGTCCTGCGCCGAGTTGACGAAGGGCGTGGGCACCGGTCCTCCCGGCGTTGGAACCTTGCAGACATCGGGGGCGGCCGACGTGTGCGTATTGCCATCTCCCTTGTGCAGAATCGAACGGCCATTCGCATAGACACGACTCATGGCATCTCCCACATGGTCACCAACACCATGGCGCGTTCCTGCACTGAAGTTCGAATCGTACCGTTACGGGATGACATGGGACGGCGACTGACCTGGTCCTACAGCCTCCCCCAAGGTCAAGAATCAGCCCTCGCGCACCAGCACGTGGCCCTCCTGGACACCGGGAGGGACGAGGTACAACGCCTCGCCCGCCTCCGCGCGGTCCAGCAGCGCGCTCAGTGCCGGCAGGTCCGTGACGGCGATGCGCCGCGTGGGCTCCAGCGACAGTCGACGCTCCATCGCCTCCGCCACGCACACCCCATCGGACAGGTCCGTCTCGTAGACAAACGTCCGCTCGCCGTACTCGTGTCCTCCAGGCACACGCCCCACCAGTCGCAAGGGCCCCAGTCGCGCGTGGACACGAACACTCGGATTGTCCCACTGCGCCACGCCGCGCAGCCGCGTCGCTCGCAGCATGCACAAGGTCAGTGCCTTCACCCAGGCGCCCGCGCCCGTCCCCGGCAGGAAGCTCAGCAGCGACACGCCGATGAACAACCCCGACGTCATCGACGGTGCCGCGTAGTACGCCGCGCCGATGGCCGGCGCCTCGTCCGCGAGCTCCAAGTGCGCGCGCAACTCCGGCTTCAACATCCGCGCGGGACAGCGCAGCAACCCAATCGCTCCCGGCATCAGGTACAGGTCCGACAACACCCAACGCGGCACACCAATCCCTCTGAAGGCGAACTGGTTCAGCGCCAGGTATTGCTTCGCCAACTCCAGATTCCGCTCGGCGGGCAGATACGTCGCCGGCAACCCCAGCGGTGACAGGTCCATCGCCTCCGCGTGCTCCCCCGCCCCCAGCGCCATCAGCGACACGCCCGGATGCGCGGAGAAGAATGCCTCGGCCTGCCTCGCCAGTGCCTCGGTGTCACGCATCGGCTTCGATGTCCTTCGCCACGGCTGACAGCCTCGCCTCGTCCGGAATCCGCACCGCGCCGTCCTCCACCCACGCGCGCGACACGAGGCAGCGAGAAGAACCCCCACCCTTCTCACACAGCTCGCTCATGTCGAGCGACACCACGCCCATCCCCAGCGCCTCCACCCGCGCCTTCACCGCCTCCGGCACCACGGAGGGCGCGAGCAAGTCCCGCCCCACCGGCAACCCGTTGGTGGCATAGCGACGAATCTCGTCCTCCGTCACCGTGAGCAACCGCTCCTCACCGAACCGCTCGAGCAGCCGCGCATGCGACTCCGCGGCGATGACCTCCGGACACACCAACATCCGGTCCACGGCGGGCAACGGCAGCAGCGCCATGTTGCCGTGGAACGCGGGCTCGCGGACCTGCACATGCAACACCTCGCCCGGAATCCAACGCGACGCGGCCTCCAGCCCGTCCAACGTCGTGCGTCCACCCCAGAACAGCAGCGTGGCCCCGTCGAAGTGCGCCACGTCTCCATGGGCCTCCCAGATGCCCACGTCCGGCTCCACCACCTCGAACCCCATGCGCCGCGCCAACGCGGCCCAGTGCTCCTTCTCCGCCTGACGGTGCGCGCTCATCATCCGAGGCAACACGAACCACGGCGCCGCACCCGAGCGCGCCACCACCTGTCCGCACTCCGCCGCGTACGGCATGCCCGTCAGCAACTCCGACGGCGAAGACAGCGCCACCACCGTGCCGCCCCGTGCCTCGATGGCCCGCGCCAACGTCAGCCACTCGCGCCGGGCCTTGCGCGCATCCACCTGCCCCGCCTCGCGACTGCGGAAGTTGTTCCGCCCGCGCAGCGCCCAGCCTCGCCCCGGGGGCGACATGAGGAAGAGTTCCATGACCCTCCGCTTCTACCCTTCCCCCACGGAGGACCGCCACCGCACCCCCGTCCATTGAACGCTGGCGCACGCCTCGTCACATTCGCACTGGCCCTCGACTCGACGCCGGGACAGGCTGCCCCACACGTGGACGAGACGAGCCTCCCTGAACCCGATGCCCTGCGGTCCCTCTTGAAGACCGCCCTGGAACTGCCACCGCTCCAGCCACATGCGGCGCGGTTGGAGCGCCTCGTGGACGACTACGCGCGTGGCGTCGCGAGCAGGGACGCTCCCCTCGGTGTCGCGCTCGTGGGCGCCACCGGCGCGGGAAAGTCCACCCTCCTCAACGCCCTGGCCGGACAGTCCCTCTCCCGCGAGGGCGTGGACCGTCCCACCAGCACCGCCGCCACCGTCTTCGCCCCCGAGGGCGCCGCGGCGGACACCCTCGCGCAGACGGGCGCCCGCGTGGCGCGGTACGTGCCCGGCCCCCAGGCCCTCTGGGGCGGACAGGTGTTCATCGACACCCCCGACCTCAACAGCGTGGCCACCACCCATCGCGACGTCGCTCGCGCCGCGCTGGAGCGCGCGGACGTGGCGCTCGTCGTCATGCATCGGGGCAGCGTGGCCGAGGCCACCCAGGTGGAGTTCCTCGCGGAGTTCGCCCGCCGCCGCGCGCTCGTCTTCATCCTCAACTTCGCGGACGAGCTGTCGCCCGAGTCTCGCGAGACGCTCAAGGCCCAGGTGCGCCGCGTCGCCGCCGAGCAGTTCGGCCTCCCCGCCCAGGACGTGCCCGTCTTCGCCATCAGCGCACTGGCCGCCAAGGAAGGCCGCGACGTGTCCGGCGAGTTCGGCCCGCTCCTCTTCCACCTGCGAGGACTCGCCACCCAGGCCATCGCCGCGCGCGTGCGCCGTGGCAATGCCATGGGCGCGCTCGACGAAGTGTCAGCGCGCGTGAAGGCCGCGCTCGACGAAACGGACGCACTGCTCGCGCGCACCCGCACGGCCCTGGACTCCGGACTGGCGAAGGCGTCCGACGGCTTGCGCGAGGACTTCGACGCGCGGCTCCGACTCGCACACGGCCACCTGGCGGCGGAGGTGCGACGACAGGCGGGAGGACGCTTCTGGGGCCCCGCCGCGTGGGGCCTTCGCTTCTCCGTGTGGGGCGCGAGCGGCCTGGGCGCGGCGGCGCTGGTGGGCCGACGCAGCCTGCCCGCGGGACTCGCGGTGGCGGCGGCCTCCACGGTGGTGGACGCGGTGCGGGGACACACCCGCGCGCGCGCCGCCGAGAGCGCGGTGATTGAGCCCTTCGAGGACGACTTCGGCGTGGAGTCCGCCGCGCGCACGGCGTTGGCGGAAGCCCGCAGCATCGCGCGCGCCGGAGGCCTGGAGCCTTCGCTGCTCGGCGTGCCGGACGTGGAGACGATGTTGGAGGAGGTGCGCGCGGCGCGGGCCGCCGCGTGGCGCTACACGGCGACGACGGGCGTGGCGGAAGCAGTCGCGAGGTGGTGGCGCACCGCGCGCTGGCTGGTGCTGCCACTCATCAACCTGCCGCTGTTCGTGCTGCTGGGTCACGTGGGCTACCGCGTGGTGCGCGCCTACGTGGAGGGCCCCTTGTTGCCGCTGGACTACTTCGTCAACGCGGGAGCCCTCTTCACGCTGCTCGCGGGCGCGGGCGCGATGCTGGCCTCAGCGAGTCTCGCTGGGGCCGCTCGCCGTGCTGGCGCTGGCGGGCGCACGCGCTTCGTCGAGGCCCTGGCCACCCTGGGCGGGCGGCTGGGAGAGGCCGTCGATGATGGCCTTCGCCCCGGGCGGGAGGCCGCGCGGCGCATCCTGGCGCTCCGGTGAGATGGACACCACCGGCTGGCCCGGCGTGTGCGCGCCCTCCGAAGCGGCCATGAGCGTGTCGCGACTGGAGTCACGGCAGATGGGCGCGGCCACGCGCGTCTCGCGCACCGGGTCTCCATAGCCAGCGATGCGCGCGGGCACGGACGGGTTGTTCCAACCCTTGCCCACCTCACGCGCCACCTTGAAGTGCAGGTGCGCGCCGCACGCCCAACCCGTGGAGCCGGAGAAGCCGATGAGCTGCCCCTCCTTCACTGTCTCGCCGGGCTTCACCACCACGGCGTTGAAGTGCAGGTACTGCGTCTCCAGCCCGTCCCCATGCGAGAGGACGACGTAGTTGGCGTAGGGCGCGAACTTCTCGTCACACCCGCCCTTCGTGCTGTCACCCCGCGCCAGCCGCACCACACCTTCACGCGCGGCGACGATGGGCGTGCCTTCCGGCATCCGGAAGTCCCACGCATACGTGTCGTTGTGTTGGTGACTGCCTGTGTCGTGCCCCTGGCTCACGGTGTGGATGCGTCCACACGCGAACGGGACGCCGACCTCGGGCATGTCGCCCAGAGGAGAGGCAATCGAGTTGGTAGCCGCTGGCGCCGTGGCCAGGAGGGAGCCGACAAGGAGAGCGGAGGAAAGGTTCATATCGGGCCGGCGGACAACGGAGACAAGTAGCGGGGGTATTTCCCTGCGCAATTATCTCGCGGTCTCAAGGCCTATCACCAGGGACCCCATGGCCCGTCCGCTCGTCCGTGGGGCCTGGAGCCCTCGCTGTCGAGCGGGCGAATCGCCTTCAGCGAACGGGCCCCTGTCTCCTCGCCCGCTCGCCGGCCCACCGCGAAAGTGCCCAGGCGAGCCTCATCAGGACGGAGTGGCCCTCGTGTCTCACCTGTGCCTCCGAGGGTGGCACCGTGGATCACCCCTGCTCACCAGCGGCCGCCACATAGTGACTGGTCACTCACTAACATCGGCGTTATGCTTCTCCCAGATGGCCGTGAAGAGCGCATCCCCCATTGAAGGGCCACCCCGCCCTCCCCGCCGCACGCAGCAGGAGCGCCGCGAGACGACGCGCCGCAAGCTGTTGGACGCCACCATCGCCACGTTGGTGGACCTGGGACACGCGCGCCTGACGACGGTGGAGGTCGCGAAGCGAGCGGGCGTGTCGCAGGGCGCGCTCTTCACGCACTTCGACACGAAGGAGGAGCTGCTCGCCGCGGCGGTGGAGCACCTCTTCCCGCGCATCATCCAGGACTACCTGGCGGGAGTCGGCGCGAGGCCGTCGAGCAAGGACCGCATCGCCTCCGCGGTGGACATGTTGTGGGCCGCGTACCAGCGGCCGGAGCTTCAAGCCGCCATCGAGCTGTATGTGGCCGCGCGCACGGACACGGGGCTCCAGGTGGCGCTGGCCGCGGTGGATGGGCCCCACCGGGAGAACCTGCACCGGGTGGCGCGTGAGCTGTTCCCCGAGGCGGCGACCGCCTACCCGGAGTTCGACTCCGTGGTGGAGCTGGCGCTGGACGCCGTGCAGGGCGCGGCCGTCGGAGGAAGCGCGAGGCCGGATGACCCGGCCCACCGCCGCATGCTGGATGCCCTCACCCGCTTCATGCGCAGTGCCTTCTCTCCATCCGCGACTCGTCGCCCGCGCCAACGTCACCGCTCCTGAGTCTCACGAAGGAGGTGTCCCATGGACGCCGTACACATTCCCGACCTCATCACTCCCGCCATCCCCGTCTTCATCCTGACGGTGGTGGCCGAGGCGCTGTGGGTGAAGAAGCTGCGCGACGAGGGCCGCGATGTGGCGGGGCACACGTTGAAGGACTCGGCCGCCAGCCTCTCCATGGGCCTGGGCAACGTGTTCATCAACATCGTGTGGAAGGGCGTGGCCTTCGCCGGCTACCTGGCGCTCTACAACCTGACGCCGCTGCGCGTGGGCACGGGCATCCTGGCGTGGGTGGCGCTCTTCTTCGCGGAGGACCTCTGCTACTACTGGTTCCATCGCGTCCACCACGAGAGCCGCTTCTTCTGGGCGTCGCACGTGGTGCACCACTCCAGCCAGCACTACAACCTCACCACGGCGCTGCGGCAGACGTGGACCAACCCCACCGGCTGGATATTCTGGGCGCCGCTGGCGCTGCTCGGCTTCTCCCCGGTGATGATTGTCGTCCAGCAGTCGGTGAGCCTGCTCTACCAGTACTGGATTCACACCGAGGCCATCCACCAGTTGCCGCGTCCGCTGGAGTGGGTGCTCAACACGCCGTCGCACCACCGCGTGCACCACGCGTCCAACCCGCGCTACCTCGACAAGAACTACGCGGGCATCCTCATCATCTGGGACCGGCTGTTCGGCACCTTCGAACCCGAGGGTGAGAAGCCCGTCTACGGCCTGACGAAGAACCTGGCGACGTACAACCCATTTCGCATCGCGTTCCACGAGTTCTTCGCCATCGGCAAGGACGCCATGAAGCCGGGCTCCTTGAAGCAGCGGCTGAGCTACGTCTTCCGCAATCCCGCCTGGAAGCCGGACGAGCGGAGCGCGCCGCCGGGGAGCCCTCCGGCGACGGAGCCGTTGCGCCCCTCCGCCTGAGGTGAAGCCCCGCCAGGGGTGCCCCTGACTCCCTGGGGAGTGAGGGGTGTTGAGCACTGCGCCCTCTCCGGGTGTCGAGTCCTCGCGCCGCACGCGTGTTCGGCTTCCCTCACGCGAGCGGAGGCGCTAAGCCAGCCGCCTGTTTTTTCGCGCGAGCAACCCCAAGGAGGAGGACGAGTCATGACCGAGCGTGAGCTGTGGGAGCGGTACCAGCGGTATCTGAGCGTCGTCCCGTCGCTGGGGTTCTCCCTCGACGTCTCGCGCATGGGCTTCGCCGCGGACTTCCTGGAGCGGATGCAGCCGCGCCTGGAGGAGGCCTTCACCCGGATGGAGGCGCTGGAGAAGGGCGCCATCGCCAACCCGGATGAGAACCGCCGCGTGGGCCACTACTGGCTGCGCGCGCCCGAGCTGGCCCCGGAGCCGGCGCTGGCCAAGGACATCACCGACACCGTGGCCGCCGTGCACGCCTTCGCGCGCGACGTGCACGAGGGGAAGCTGAAGCCGCAGAAGGCATCGCGCTTCACCCACCTGCTCCTGGTGGGCATCGGCGGCTCGGCGCTCGGGCCGCAGTTGGTGGCGGACGCGTTGACGTCGCGGGACGACAAGCTGACCGTGTCCTTCTTCGACAACACGGACCCGGATGGAATGGACCGGGCGCTCGCGCAGCTCGGGGCCCGGCTGGCCGAGACGCTGACGGTGGTCATCAGCAAGTCCGGCGGCACGAAGGAGACGCGCAACGGCATGCTGGAGGCCGAGCGCGCCTATGTGGAGCAGGGGCTCACCTTCAGCAAGCACGCGGTGGCCGTCACGGGCGCGGGCAGTGAGCTGGACGCGCACGCGAAGAAGCAGGGCTGGCTGCGCACCTTCCCGATGTGGGACTGGGTTGGCGGACGCACGTCGGTGATGTCGGCGGTGGGCCTCTTGCCCGCGCGACTCCAGGGCCTGGACATCGACGCGATGCTGGCGGGCGCCCGGGAGATGGACGTGGCGACGCGGCAGCGGGACGCGGTGAAGAACCCGGCGGCGCTGCTCGCGTTGATGTGGTTCCACGCGGGCGACGGCAAGGGCCTGAAGGACATGGTCATCCTGCCGTACAAGGACCGCCTGCTCCTGATGTCGCGCTACCTCCAGCAGCTCGTCATGGAGTCGCTGGGCAAGGAGAAGGACCTGGACGGCAAGGTGGTGAACCAGGGCATCGCCGTCTACGGGAACAAGGGCTCCACGGACCAGCACGCGTACGTGCAGCAGCTCCGCGAGGGCGTGCCGAACTTCTTCGCCACCTTCATCGAGGTGCTGAAGGACCGCGACGGCGAGTCCATGGAGGTGGAGCGCGGAATCACCAGTGGGGACTACCTGCTCGGCTTCCTCCTGGGCACGCGCCGCGCGCTGTTCGAGAAGGGCCGCGAGTCCCTCACCCTCACCGTCCCGGACGTGAGCCCGCGCACGGTGGGCGCGCTGATTGCCCTCTATGAGCGCGCGGTGGGCCTGTACGCGAGCCTCGTGCACATCAACGCGTACCACCAGCCGGGCGTGGAGGCGGGCAAGAAGGCGGCCACGAGCGTGCTGGACATCCAGAAGAAGCTCACGGCGCGGCTCCTGGATGCGCGGGCCTCGGCACGCACGGCCGAGCAGCTCGCCAATGACATCGGCCAGCCCGACGAGGTGGAGACGGTGTTCAAGGTGCTGGAGCACCTGGCCGCCAACCCGGGGCGCGGCGTGCAGCGCTCGGGTGGCGCGAGCCCCTTGGAGGCTCGCTTCCAGGTGAAGTGAGCCTCACCGCGGCCGGGCCCGGCGTGATTCAGCGCCGGGCTCTCGCGTATCGCTTCAGCCCACGCACCAGAGGCGACGTGCCTCCTCGGCGATGAGGTCCGGGTACTCCTCGGGGAAGAAGAGCTTCGCTCGGGGCCGCGCGCGGGTGAAGCGGCTCATCGCGACGCCGCCTCCGTCCCGGCGAGCCCCGCCTTCTCCCTCCGACACAGGTCCGCCACCCAGTCCGAAGCCGCGCGCACACGCGGGCTGCGCTGCAAGTCCTTGTGGAACGTCAGCCACAAGGGCCGCTTCGCCACGACTCCCGCGCCCACCCGCGTCAACCGAGGGTCTCTCCCTCCCGAGAGACACGGCAGCAGCGCGACGCCCAGACTCGCCGCCGCCGCTTCCCGCAGCACCGCGGTGCTGTTGCTCTGGAGCAGTCTCCGCCCGCCCGCCGTCAGGCGCTTCAGCTCCGCGGACTCCTCCCCGGACGTGAGGGCGGTGCGGTAGACGAGCACCGTGTGCTCGCGGAAGTCCCCCGGCCGGGGAGCACCCCGACGACGCAGGTAGCCGCGCGCGGCGTACAAGGCAAAGGCAATCTCGCCGACCTTGCGCACCACCAGCGCATCGCCTTGGGGCGGCGTCAACCGCAGCGCCAGGTCCGCGTCACCGCGCTGGAGGTCCACCACGTCCGTGCCCACCACCAGCTCCAGGTTCAGCCCGGGGTGGCGCGTGTGCAGCTCGCCCAGGTGCGCGGCGAGCAGGGCCTGCGCCAGGTACTCCGTGGCCGCGAGGCGGACAGTGCCCTCCGCCTTCGTCTCTCCGGAGACGGAGTCATGGAGCAACCGGAGCGAGTCCTCCATCTCCCGCGCCCGCGCCACCACCGCCTCGGCCTCCTCGGTGAGACCCAACGTGCGCGAGCCTCGCAGCACCAGCCGCGTGCCCAACGCCTTCTCCAGCGCCGACAGCCGCCGGCCCACAGTGGTCGCATCCACCCGCAGCTCACGGGCCGCCCCGGCGAGCGAGCCCTGGCGTGCCACGGAGAGGAGGTAGCGCAGGTCGTCCCATCGCATATCCATGCCTGCAATGGTGCAGCAAAGCCCTGCATTCCCGCAGCACTTCCGGCGCTATCTCGGAGCCTGGAAGCGGCGGCACTCTTGGCGGCCCCGCGCGAACGACAGGAGAACGCGATGTCCATGTCTCATGCGACGGCGCTGGAGCAAGACACGGTCCCCTCGGTGCGGAGCATCCCCCAGGAGGACAGGTTGACGGCGGCCACCCAGGCTTCGAGCCCGGGCGTCCCCTTCCGACTCAAGGCCCAGGACGGCTACACGCTGTCCGCCACCCTCTTCCCGCACGAAGGCGCGGAGGTCGGCGCGGTGGTGCTCGTCGTGGGCGCCACGGGAGCGAAGCAGCGGTACTACTCGCGCTTCGCGGCCTTCCTCGCGCGCCGGGGCTTTCCCACCGTCACCTTCGACTACCGAGGCATCGGTGGCTCGCGCCCGGACTCCTTCGAGGGCTTCGGCGCGCGCATGGAGGACTGGGGGAGCCAGGACCTCGCGGGCGCCATCGCCACGATGCGCGAGCGCTTCCCGGGCCGCCGCCTGCTGATGGTGGGCCACAGCGTGGGCGGCCAGTTGCTCGGACTGGCGGAGAACGCGCGCGAGGTGTCAGCGCTGCTGAGCGTGGCGACGGGCTCCGGCTACTACAAGCTGTTCCCCCAGCGGCTGCGCATGGCGCTCAACTGGCGCGTGTTCACTCCGGTGTTGATTCGGGCCTTCGGCAAGCTGCCGGGGTGGGCGGGAACGGCGGAGGACCTGCCGGCGGGCGTGGCCGAGCAGTGGGCGCGCTGGTGCCTGTCTCCGAACTACCTGCTCAGCGAGGGCGGTGAGTCGCGCCGCGAGGCCTTCGCGTCGCTGTACCTGCCGCTGCGGGCCTACAGCTTCGCGGATGACCCCATCGCCTCGAAGGCCGCCGTGGAGCAGTTGCTGTCGTTCTACGCGGACGCGCTGGTGGAGCACCGCCGGGTGACGCCCCAGCAGGTGGGCCAGCCCATCGGCCACTTCGGCTTCTTCCGCGAGAGCTTCCGCGACACGCTGTGGGAAGACGCCGTCGAGTGGCTCGCCATCCAGGCGCTCACCCCGCGCCCCGTCAACCCTCGGTAACCGTGTAGGCCATCCATCAGGTCTCTCCCGGACCGCGTCTCCTCCCGGGTGACCTGAAGTAGAACCGGCGCCATGGAACTGGAGCTCAGAGGCAAGGCGGCCCTCGTCACCGGCAGCAGTCGGGGCATCGGACGGGCCACGGTGGCGGCGCTGGCCCGTGAGGGTGCACGGGTGTGTCTCAGCGCGCGGGGCGCGGAGGCCCTGGAGACCGCCGCGAAGGAGCTGCGCGCGGCGGGCGCGGACGTGGCCACCGTCGTCGCGGACGTGGCCACCCAGGCTGGCGCCGTGGCGGCGGTGGATGCGGCGGTGCGCGCGTTCGGCACGCTCGACATCCTGGTGAACAACGTGGGCGGCAGCGGCGGCGCGGGCTCGTTCGACGCGGCCACGGTGGAGCAGTGGAGCGCGGTGATGGACCGCAACCTGATGTCCGCCGTGTGGTGCAGCCAGCGCGCGGTGGAGGTCATGCGCGCGAAGGGCGGTGGCACCATCATCCACATCAACTCCATCTACGGCCGCGAGTACGCCGCCAGCGCGCCCTACACCACGGCGAAGGCGGGCCTCACCGCGCTCACCAAGGAGATGGCGGTGGACCTCGCGCGCCACCGCATCCGCGTCAACGGCGTGGCGCCCGGCTCCATCCTCTTCCCCGGGGGGAGCTGGGACAAACGCCAGAAGGCGGACCCGGACAAGGTCGCGAAGATGGTGAAGGACGAGCTGCCCTGGGGTCGCTTCGGCTCGCCCGAAGAGGTGGCGGACGTGGTGGCCTTCCTCTGCTCGGAGCGCGCCCGCTGGGTGACGGGGGCCACGCTCCCCGTGGACGGCGGACAGGGCCGCGCCTTCTGAACGGCCCCCTGGGTCCGGGCTCCTCCACGGGCTGGCGCCAGCCGGACGCCATGCTATGGAGGGCCCTCCCCTGGGGTCTGATTTGCTGAAGCTCTACAAGAAGGAAGGCGACAGCCTCCGTTTCTGGGAGGTCTGGGTGCATGAGGGCGTGCTCACCACGCACTGGGGCACCGTGGGCGAAGTGGGCGAACAGAAGGACACGCCCCTCCCTCCGGAAGAGGACCCCGACTTCGCCATCGCCGACGCCGCCGGCCCGCTCATCGAACAGGACTACGACGAGCCCGAGCCCGACGCGATGGCCACGCTCATCGTCCAGTACCCCATCGAGGGCAAGGGCACCGGCCACGACGTGGAGAAGCGCGTCGCCGTCGAGGAGCTGCTCACCGACGCGCTCGGCTGGACGGGCAACGGCGAAGTGGAGGGCGGCGAGCTGCGCGACGGCCACCTGCGCGTCCACTGCCAGGTGATGCACGCCGAGGCCGCCGTCCGCACCGTGCTTCAGGCCCTCGACTCCGAGGACCTCGTCGATGACGTCAGCGTGCTCGTGGCCAATGGCGACGAAGAGCCTCGCCTCATCTGGCCCACGACGCCCTGAGCGCCACGTCGCACGAGGGACAGCTCCGGAGCAAAGGAGCCGTCCCCCTT
Source organism: Myxococcus sp. AM011 (assembly GCF_013372595.1). NCBI lineage: Bacteria > Pseudomonadati > Myxococcota > Myxococcia > Myxococcales > Myxococcaceae > Myxococcus > Myxococcus sp. AM011. Next base: position 23,528 of record NZ_JABXEM010000003.1, on the reverse strand, counting down.
TTCATCGAGAGAGACTTCAGGCCCCCACGGGATGCGCGACGGGCGTGGCCTCCACGCCAGCCGACAGGCGGTGCCAGAGCTGGTGCGAGGTGAGCGCCAGCGTCAGGACGACGACGGGCGCGACAGCCGTGCCCACCGGGTCCCCCATCGCGATGTGCGACACCGCCGCCGCGATGAAGTCGATGACGAAGCCCGCGTAGGCCCACTCGCGCAACGTGCGGGGCACGGGGGCCCACAGCGCGACCACACCCAGCAGTTTGGCGATGCCGAGCATGTTCCGGAAGTAGTCCGGGTAGCCCAGGTGCTCGAACGCCAGGACCATGTTCGGCGCCGCGCTCAGATACAGGAAGGCGGAGACCGAAGCCGACAGTGATACCAGCCCGGTGACAACCCAATACGCGACTTTCAGTTTCATGCTCACGCCTCCAAGGACCCGTATGGGCTGACGAGCAGCCCCCCACCCGAGACGATACGTTTTACAAATCCGCGGTCGCAAGCGGGCCACTCTGACCCGCCCCCTCGCCCTCGACGAACCTGCGGCCATCATTCGCCAGGTCCGGCCTGCGCCCCCTGTCCAACTCGTCCCGGTCCAGCATCCCGTCCTCGTCCTGGTCCAAGCCGATGCGTCGCTCGGAGCCCTTGGGCACCACGGTGTACGTCAGCTCCGAGCCGGGCCGGGCCCCCGCCAGCAGCAGGAACGCGCCCACCTTCTCCGAGGCCCGGTCCGACTGGAACACCCCGCCGCCCAGGTAGGCGAAGCCGCGCGCCTCACCGGAGCGGCGCCCCTTCACCACCAGGCCCACCTTGCCCTGCTCCGCCAGGGACATGAACTGCAACACCCGGGCGAGCTCGGAGGGCGTGGCCGTCGTCAACGTCACCTGCTGGCCCACCGCCGCGTGCGAGTCCTTGCTGTCCGGCCCTGGCGGCAAGAACATGTCCGTGGCCGAACCGCGCGGCAGCTCCGAGCCCGAGAACGACAGCAGCAGCGCGACGAGGTCCGCCACCTCCTGGTCGCTCTCCGGATTGAAGGTCGGCTCGGTGATGAAGCGCGCCAGCGAGTCCACGCTGCCGTCATGGATGAAGGCGAAGCCCGAGAGGCTCTCCTTCTGCGTCAACTCCATGCCCACCTTCTCGTAGACGTTGCGAAGCTGCGGCACCTTGAGCGTGACGTTGGTGCTGCCGTCGGTGGAGACAAGCGCGTGGTGCGACTCGCCCATGGCGCCCTTCGGCATGGGCATCCACATGGCGCCGGTCCACTGCATGTCGACGGCGAGGCCCGACGGGAAGGTGTGGCACGTGTTGCACGCGAAGAGGCCCTGCGCGAGCAGGCGCGGCGGACGGAATATCGCCATGCCCCGCGTCGCGTCGCCATTGGGCAGCGGCTGGCCCGCGGGCGCGAAGCGGCCCGTCGTGTAATGGCCCGGCAGCGGCAGGTTCCGGGGCAGCGAGTTGTCCAGGTTGCGGAACGGGTTGGGCGGGAAGGTGAGCGTCGCGAGGAACGAGCGCAGCTCCTTCATCTCCCGCGTCGTGAGCTGGGCATCGTCGCCCTGGAGTCCCTCGAAGGCGGGGTTGAACTCCTCCAGGCTCGCGCGGTCTCCGCGCCAGTGCAGCGGCTCCTTGCCGATGATGTCCTGGAGTGTCTGCGTCGTCATGGGCCCCTTCATCGGGTGCCACGCCTCGAAGGGCGGCAGCGGCAGGCCCATGCCCAGGTTCTGCCCGGCCAGTGACTTCACCGTGCCCGTCGGGTCGCCCAAGTCCCACGCCAGCCGGTCCATGCGCCCGTCGATGTGGCACGACGCGCAGGCCACGTGGCCCAGGCCCGACGTCTTGTGCGTGTCGTAGAGGTGCTTGCGGCCCGCCTTGAGGGACTCGGGCGTCGGGTCGAAGAACGCCACCCGCGACAGCTCCTTGAGGCGGTCTGTGCTCAGCACGGAGATGCTCGCGCCGAAGCGGTTGAGCACGTAGAGCCTGTCACGCGAGTCGTCGAAGACGATGCCCGTGGGCCCCTCGCCCACCTCCGCCTGTGCCAGCCGCGCGCCGCCCAGGCCCACCGCCACCACGTTGTTGGAGCCCATGCCCGTCACGAAGGCCCGCGTGCCGCGCGAGTTCCAGGCGATGCCGCGCGGGTCTCCCACCGACAGGTTCCGCACGGACTGGGGCACCGTGGGCGTGGCGTAGTTGAGGTGCGGGTTGAGGTCATGCACCGAGGATGACGAAGGCCGGCGCGGGTCCACCACTGCCATCAACACGCGCAGGAAGCGCCCGTTGACGTTCGGCTCGAAGCGCACCTCGTTGCGCGCGTCGGTGCCCACCACGGTGACGGAGCCGGAGGGATGCACGGCCAGCGCCATGTTCGCGTTCATCAGCCGCGTGGCGTAGCTGACGTCGAGCGACGCCGTGTCGATGATGGCCAAATCGCGGTCCGGCAGGTCCCAGCCCCTGAGGCGACCGGAGGCGGCGGCGTTCGACCCGCTCACCAGGTTCGTCCAGTCCGCGAGGTTGTCGTCCAGCCACTGGCCGCGCGCCGTCTTGCGCACGATGAGGCCCACGGGAGGAGGCGGCGGGTTGGCGGGATTGAGCGCGGGGAAGAAGGAGGAGCCCGCGTTGGGCGGCGGGTTGATACCGCCATAGGGGCCGCGCGTGTCGCTCACGGCGTTGGGCGGATAGGCGTCCGGAATCAGCGAACCACCACCGAGGATGGTGCTGCCGTTGCCGGACTCGAAGATAGCCGCGTAGACGTAGCGGCCGTCGGGGCTCACCGCGAGCGAGCGCGGGTCCTCGCCCTTCAGGGTGATGCGCTGGGGCGTCGCGTCGGGACGGCGCGGGTCCACCACCAGCACGCGGTTGACCTGGGAGCAGGTGATGAAGGCCCGCTCCGGGCGTCCCGCGAAGACGACGTCCGCGGGCTCGTCATCCGTATGGATGGTGGCCGTCACGGTGCCGCGTCTCAGGTCGACGATGCTCACGCTGTCGGAGATGTGGTTCACCACCCACGCCTCGGAGTTGCCGCGAGCCCGCACCGACACGGGGTCCAGGCCCACGGGGATGGAGGCCACCAGCTCCAGCCCCCGTCGCGACGTCACGTCGAACACCATCAGCCGGTTGTCGGCGGTGTTCACCGCCAGCAGCAAATTGCCGTCAGGAGTCAGGTCCAGCGGGTGGACATGAGGGTCCTCCCAGTTCACGAATGATTCACCGGCTTGAGACATCCGGGGGAGCAGGAGCGAGGTGAAGCACAGCAGCAAGACCGCGCGTCGGACGACACCCATATCGGCGACCTCCACGTCAGGAAGAAGCGGTGCTTCTCACTGTCTTGCATGTATCAACGCCGCGGATGCAACTCCTTGCGTGTAAAAAATCCAATTCCTACATCTACCCCTGCGGGGTGCTTCCTCTCGGGAATCAAAGATTCGAGCGGCCTGGAAAACGACTCGGAGCGTCACACACCCCAAGCAAAGGCAGACACACAAGTCCCTTTACCCACGCCAAAGCGGACAGAACCGCGACACCCAAAAATGCGAGCGCCACGCAAGAAACCGCCCGCATGGCGTTGCAGGTACCGCGCTCCGCCGAGACAGGATTTTTCTGTCTCAAGGCGTCGCGACCTGTGCCCAGGAAGAACGGAGCCTCTTCCCTGGGCACAACCTCACGATGGGGCTGGCCCGCGCTGAAGCACGGCCAGGAGAGCGCCCGGACGCCGAGCGCGGTTCACTCCGCGTGTTCAGCGAGTCAGGTTGATGGTCTGCACGTCATCCTTGAGGTTCACGGTCCGCATCCCCAAAGAGCGATCACCGATTCTCTGGTTCCACGAACAGGAATCGAAGCTGGCCGCTGGCGCGAAGATGCTGAAGTCGGAGCCAGTCCAGAAAGCGCCGTCAGCGGCTTCAGCGAAGTAGTAGGCCAACCGATAACCTGTGTTGAGGACGTACACCGACTGGTTGAGGTCGAACGACCACCAGCCCCGCGTCCCCCAATCTCCCCGTCCAGCACAGGTGGCTGGGGAGTGGAACGAGATGCAGAGGCGGATTCGAGGCCCGTAGCTGTTGCGGAAGTGCAGCTGCAGCGCAACGCCCTGCGCGCTCGCCTCCAAGGGGGCGGGGTAGATGACCTGCCGCGATGGGGCGAGTCCCGGAGACTCGTTCACGAGGTTGAGTTCGGCGAGTTCGCTTCCTCGGGGGTGATGAAGCGCACCCTCGTGCGAGGTCGGAGCACCGAACGCATTGAGCAGCTCGGGCGCGGGGACGCCGCCGCTCATGGCCCACCCAGCCTCCGCTGCCTTCGTGGTGAGGAGGTTGCCCGCGCCCATGCCCAGCAGCGCGCCCGCGCGAAGAAACCTTCGTCGATTCATCGACGCCTTATCGGATTGGCTCACAACGGTCCTTTCTCGGTTCGAACGGCGCCCACCTCAATGGCTTACATCATGGAGAGCCGTCAAACAGGACCCCACACCGCGACAGGGCTTTGCCCATAACCAGACAAGTCCCGATGCCACACCTCACCAGGCGAAGGCCTGGCTCGCCCCTTCTCAAACATATACACCCACAACAGAAGCCAGTCGGGAGCGCAGGACTCAGGCCCAAGGGCCTGGGATGGACGTGCCGTCGGGCCTGGGGCGGAACACCCGGGACGGGGCAGTGCGATGGAAGGAATCACCGTCAGCGCTCCCACCACAAGCGCGACGAGCAGCAGGCGCTGAGTCGTGGAGCTTGCTTCCCCATCGAGACGCTCCTCAAGCTGCGCTACATCAAGAGCGCGCTCAACACACTGAGTCCCATCTCCGACTCAGGGGTGGTGCGGAAGCATCCGGAGCTGGCCGACTGGCTTCAACTCCGGAGTCGCCTGCCCTGACATCAGCGGTAGCGATCACGCCCACGTCAGGGAAGCGTCACGGCGTTCCACATGCGGGCATGCCCGGGAACACGGCGTAGCTCCGGGTACACCCCACATCTCGCACGGCGATGGCGCGAGCCCGGGCGTCGTAGGTCTCCAGCGCCGTGGACAGCTCGTTGACGAGCGCCGTCCTCAGCGCGAGCGTCTGGCTGTTCGGCCCTGATGCGACACCTCGCGCCGTGGCGAACTCGAGCAGGGCGTCGAACACCTCGCCCAGCGTCGCCGTGGTGGTCTGCTCGCGCGCCGGCAGCGCGGAGAAGACGACGCCCGTCTCCCAGACGTGACGCAGCACATGCATCGTCTGGACGCACTCGGCGTTGGACATGTCGATGGTGAAGGTCCGCTGCGGCCCGAGCGGCCCGTAGCTCGACGACGCATCCGTGCAGACGTGATGCGAGATTCGGTCCGCCAGGGCGTGCAGAAAGATGCCCGCGCGGGCCTCGAACGCATACGTGCCGATGTACGCATCGAAACCGGTGGACAAGGTGCCCGCCCCCACGTCCATCACCTGCGGCCCCGTCGTGGAGTTGATGGGCACCGCGACGGGCCCCACCGCCGCCACGCTGCCCGAGATGGCCCCCGGCTCACCGGAGAACGCATAGCAGCCAGTGCCAAGCGCATAGCCCCCGTTGGCGATGGGCGTCGTCAGGCCACCCGTGCAGCCTCGCCCGGCGCCCTGCCCCTGGAGCACCCACGCGCGCAGATTGGTGAGCAGCACCTCGTCCACGTCCGTCGTGTCCGGATGCAGTCCGTCCACCGTGGCATCCGGGTGCATCGCCCCACCGTTGCGCGGGGTGACGAAGTGGAACAACACGCCACCCTGGTTGAAGTTGCCCCGATTCACACCGGAGATGGACTTCGTGGTGCGCGCCACGCTGTCCGGCACCGCGCCGCCATTCAGCGTCCGAGGCGTGAACGTCGACAGGTCCGTCGCCTGGTCATAGGCGGCAATCCAGTACGCACTGATGGAATCGAAGCCCACCGCCTGCGCCAACAGAAAGGTGGCGTCCGCGTGGATGAGGCTGCGCGCCCCATTCGACTGGCTCTTCGCGGTCGCCGCCGCATTCAACGCCGCGGTCTTGCACGCCATGGAGGCGTCACCCGGCGCGCACCCCGCAGGAAGCGGCTGACAGTTGAGCGGAGCACCGCCCGACGTCGCGTAACAGAGGTCCTCGCCGAAGCCGAAGCTCACGGAGGAGAACAACAAGGAAGCCAGCAGGAGGGGTCTTTTCATGCCTCCAGGAACCCACTCCCGAAATCCTGGTTGCGGGGCTTCTCGCTGACTTCGAGCGCGTCAGTGTCCGGAGTCCACGGTGGACGCGCCATCGGGCCTGGGGCGGAACACTCGGAACAACAGCGCGATGGATGGAATCACCGTCACGGCACCCACCGCGAGCGCGATGAGCAACAGGCGCTGCGTCGCGGGCCCCGACGCCGCGCCTTGCAGCGTCACGTCCGGCACCACCAGATAGGGATACTGGGACGCCGCCCACCCGAGGACGATGAGCCCGGCCTGGAACGCCGCCGCCAGCCGTGCCCACTGGAAATGGCGCTTCCACAACAGGGCGAACGCCGTCACCGCCGCCACTCCTGTCGCCCCATGCAGCGCCAGCGCGAAGGGCGAGCGCGACAACCCCTCCCACACCCGAGGCGCCCCCTCGCGCGCGAGCAACAAGACAACGAGCGCCGCCACGAACACGGCCACTCCCGCGCCGAGCGCGCGCTTCCGGAAGTCCTCACGCAGCTCCGCTCCAGACGCCTCGTGCGTGAGGAACACCGCCGCCAGGAAGGCGAAGAGCGCCAGCGCCAGCACGCCCACCGCCCAGGCGAAGGGCGACAGCCACGACGCGAAGAAGCCGCTCACCACCACCCTGCCCTCCACGCGGATGGAGCCGCTCGCCACCGCGCCCACGCACATGCCCAACAGCAGCGGCGCGACGATGCTCGCCCCGCTGAACACGAGGCCCCACTGTCGCTGCGCGGCGTCTCCCCGCATGTCGTAGGTGCGGAAGGTGAAGGCCGCGCCCCGGAAGACGATGCCCAGCAGCAGCAACGTCAGCGGCACATGCAGCGCCACGCTGAGCGTCGCGAAGGCGCGAGGAAACCCCGCGAACAACAGCACCACGCCCAGGATGAGCCAGATGTGATTCACCTCCCACACCGGGCCCATGGCGCGGGCGATGAGCGCCCGCTGCTCCGCCTTGCGCGGACCGAAGGCCAGGAGGTCCCACACCCCGCCGCCGAAGTCCGCGCCACCAAACAGCGCGTAGAGCACGAACGACCCCGCCAGCACGAAGCCCAGCACCGCCTCAGTGGACATGCGCCTCGCCTCCCTTCGCGTCAGGCCCCTTCGGCTCGCGGTCCGGCAGCGTGTCCGCCACCTGCCGCTTCAACAGCGCCACCACCACCACGCCCAGGAACAGATACACGACGGTGAACGTCCAGAACGGCGCGGCCAGGTGAGGCACCGGCGTCACCGCGTCCGCCGTGCGCATCACCCCCCGGACAATCCACGGCTGCCGTCCCCACTCGGTGACGAGCCACCCCGCCTCCAACGCCACCAGCCCGAGCGGCCCCGACACCAGCCACGCCCACATCATCTTCCGCCCCGATGGCCACGCCTTCCCGCGCCACCGGTACCCGAGCGTCACCAGCGCCAGCAAGGCCATCGCGCTGCCCGTGCCCACCATCACCTGGAAGGCCATGTGCACCTTCGCCACCGGCGGCCACGTGTCGCGAGGGAACTCGTTGAGTCCCTTTACCTCCGCGTCCGGGTCGCCAAACGCGAGGATGGACAGGCCGTTGGGGATGTCCAACGCATGCGAGACAGTCCTCGTCTCCACGTCGGGAAACCCACCCACCCGCAAGGGCGCGCCGCGCTCCGTCTCGAACTGCCCCTCCATCGCCGCCAGCTTCACCGGCTGCGCCTTCGCCACGTGCTTGGCGGACAGGTCTCCGACGACGGGCTGGAGCAGCGCGGTGACACACGCGAGCGGCAGCGCCACCGACAGCGCCTTGCGATGGAAGGCCGAGCCCGGATGGCGCAGGAGCACGAAGGCGTGGATGCCCGCCATCGCGAACGCGCTCGCCTGATAGCAGGAGAGCAGCACGTGCGACGTCTGGGTGAGCCAGCCCGGGCTGAACATCGCCTTCAGCGGTTCGATATCCGTGGGCCCATGCGGCGTGGCCACGAAGCCCGACGGGTCATTCATGAACACGTTGACCAGCGTGACGAAGAACGCGCTGGCCGCGCCGCTCACCGCCACCATGACACCGGAGAACAGGTGCAGCCCCGGCGACACCCGCTCGCGGCCGTACAGATAGATGCCCAGGAAGATGGCCTCGGTGAAGAACGCCACGCCCTCCAGGCTGAAGGGCAGGCCAATCACCTCGCCGTACTGGCCCATGAACTCCGGCCACAGCAGGCCCAGCTCGAACGACAACACCGTGCCGCTCACCGCGCCCACCGCGAAGAGGATGGCCGTCCCCTTCGCCAGCTTCTGGCTCAACTTCCGGTAGTCGGAGTCTCGCGTGCGCCGCGCCTTCCAGTCACTCAGCACCATGAGCACTGGCAACGCCACGCCCGCCGCCGCGAACACGATGTGGAACGCGAGCGACAGGCCCATCTGCGCCCGCGCATAGAGCAGGTCCGTCATGGACATCAGAATGCATTATGTCCATTTGCTTCGCATTAAGAGATTCTACTCCTCCAGCAAAGCGGGGCTCGGGGCCTGACGGGCGGGCACGAGCGACTTCACGGAGTTCTTCGCCACGGCGGTGGCCAGCGTGGTGGCGAAGATGAGGACGAGCTTGCGGCCCAGCTCGGCGCCCACGGGGCGTTGGTCCGCGCTGGAGGCCAGCCGGTCCGGATGCTCCCACGCCCGCTGGAGCGCCTTGCGTCGCTTCTTGCGCAGCACCTCTCCGCGGTGGCGGGAGCGGTAGATGGCCAGGCCCACGCCCGCGCCCACCAGCACCATGGCCACGGCGCCCGCGGCCACCAGCGCGCCGGAGTGCTGCTTCGCCTGATAGCGGACATCGAGGATGCGCCCGCGCCGCCGGTCCAGCTCCTCCAGCGTCAACAGGAGCTCATCCCGGATGCGGTCCGCCGTCTGCTCCACCTGCTTGCGGTCATCCATGCCCCGGGTGATGCGGTGGTCGACGTGACGGTGACGCTCCGCCAGTTCGTTGCCCCCTCGGCCGTTGCCGTTCATTGCAGCGTCTCCCGTGTGAGCTGGTAGTCGAGCTTCAGGCGCTCCTGCGTGTGCGTCAGCGGCTTCTTGGGCACCCGCTTGCTTCCCAGGAAGAGCATCCCGCCGGCGATGGCGAGCAGCACCACGCCCACCAGCAGCACGCCGAGGGCCGCGCCCAGGGGCAGGGCCAGGCCCAGCGCCACGAAGAGCACCGCCAGCGACGTGAGGGCCAGCACCGCGCCCGCGCCGATGAGGATGCCCGCGGTGCGCGCGGCCTTCAGCTCGTCGCGAAGCTCCTTCTTGGCGTGCAGCACCTCGGCTCGCACCAACAGGCGTGTCTCCGCCAGGGCATGCCGGATGAGCTCCGTCGTGGAGAGCGACTCCAGTTGGCTCCGTTCCAGGCGTTCCGATTCGAGGTCCACGACTCACGTCTCCCGCGCTCTGAGGAGGGGGACTCCCGGGTGCGCGCCCGTCCGCTCGGCCGGCACCTGGCCCCGCTCCTCCGGACAAGGTGGGCAGGGCGAACGAGCGCGCAAAGCCCACCTGGAAGTGCAGGACCGGCCCGCCTGGTCGGCTGCCTGGGGAGACTCGCGAGGGGCTAGCGGCGGCGCTGGTGCGCCAGGGCCGTGGCCAGCGTCTCGCGCACCTGGTGGGCCCGGAACAGCCGGTCCGCGGTGTCCACCAGGTTGTCCATGTACAGCACCTGCTTACGCAGTCGCGCGGGGAGCGCGCGCGTGCCCAGGTGCGCGCCCAGCAACGCGCCCGTCAGCGCCGCCGCGACGTCCGCTTCTCCGCCGCAGCGCAGCACCAGCGCCACGGCCTCGCGGAAATCGTGGGGCACCTTCAGCGCGGCGTACAGCGACGTGAGCAGCACGGGCACCACGTGCGAGGGCAGCCCGTCCACGCCCTTCAGCTCGCTGGGGGGCACGCCCACCTTGCGAAGCTGCGACAGCGCGCGCGCGGTGTCCCACGTCAGGAGCCGGGGCAGGTGCCGCAGCTCCTCGGCCAGCCCCTTGTCGTGCACGGCGGCCGTCAGCGACACCTGCTCGCAGAAGGCCGCGGGCGTCAGCGGCTCCTCCTCCATGCCCAGCGCGGCGGCCTGCGCGAAGGCGGCGGCGGCGGCGGCGCAGACCGGGTCCTTGTGGGTGATGACGGTGAGCACGCCCGCGTCATGCGGCAGGCGCGCGCGCTGACCGCTCTCCAGGAGGCCCACCACCAGCGAGCGGCTGAGCACCGACGGGCAGCGAGTCCCCAGGGGCGCGCCCGCGCTCATCCACGGCGTGCCGCTGGCGAGCCGCTGGAGCGACTCCGCGAGGCTGCGAGGCGGCTGGAGGATGATGCCCTCCTGCCACAGCCACGCCAGGTGCGCCGCCGCGCTGCGCCCGTCCACGCGGCCCTCGCGGATGACGCTCTCCGCCGCCGCGAGCAAGAGTTGCGTGTCGTCGCTGAACTGGCCCTTGGCGAACTTCCCTCTCGGCCGGGGCGCGAAGTCCTCGGCGAGCCCTGGCAGCCGCGCGAGGCTCGCGGGAGGAATGCCGCGCAGCGGAAAGCCGAGCGCATCACCTATGGCGAGCCCCACGAACGCCGCTTGGAACCTGTCCTGGCGCTCGGAGGGAGTCAGCGGCATGGATTCGAGGAGATTAACCGAGGCTCAGGGCTGGACGGACAGGGAGAAGCGCGCGAATCGCGTGAAACGCGCGCGGCTTCCGACGAAATGACACGCGTGGGGACTTGACTCGCGGAGGAGGACGGCACCCGCGTGTTTCACGCGAACGACTTCCGCTCCGTACACCACGACGCCCGCCGTCATCACCGTCCACCCTCCTTGCCTCGTGCCCCCCGAGTCGTCACACGCGGGGGTGGGCTGACTATCGCAACCAGCACGCGCGCGGCAAGCCCGAGCACCAGCATGCATTCGCGCACCTGCACGCGTGTCCAACTCCGGAAGCTTCAGCGCGTCCGCTCACACGGAGCGCATGGCGCACGAGGACCGCGCAGGTGGCAGCCCCACGCGGGAGTCGGCACACGCGCCGTCACGCGTCACGCGTCGTCGCGGCCCAGGTTGACGACGGCCTGCAAGCGCGCCAGCACCGCCTCCGCGCCCTGGTGCAGGTGTGTCCCGTCCCAGAGTGCGGGTGTGGAGTGGCCGCCATGCAGCGTCCAGTCCAGCTCGGCTTCCGCGTACACGAGGTTGCGGAAGACAATGCGGTCCTCCAGCGCGTGGTCGACGATGTAGAGGCGCGCCACGGCGGAGGGCTTGTCGGCGATGCGGTGGAACAACTCGAGCGGAGCAGAGGTCATGGCGCCGTCACGGGAAGGAAGAGGTCGGCCAAATCCTTGCGGGAGCGGCCGACCAGGTCCGCCAGTGTGTACCGGTCCAGCACGGCGAGGAAGGCCTCTCGCGCCTCGGACAACACGCCCTTGAGCCCACAGGCCGGAGCGATGGGGCACGTGTTCGTCTCGCGGTTGAAGCACTCCACCAGTTCGAAGTCCGGCTCCGCCGCGCGCAGCACCTTGCCCACGGAGATGTCCTTGGTGGGGCGTGCCAGCGTGACGCCGCCGGAGCGCCCCGCTTTGACTTCCACGAAGCCCTCGCCCGACAGCGTCTGCACCACCCGCACCAGGTGGTGCTTGGAGATGCCGTACGCATCCGCCAGCTCCTGGGTGGAGGCGAGCCTTCCGGGGCGGGCGGCGAGGTAGAGCAGGACGCGCAGCGAGTAGTCGGCGTGGAGGGTGAGGTGCACGGTCAGCGGGCTCCGACGGGCTCCACCCGAGGAGCGCTCGGCAGGAAGGCATCCGCGTGGAGGTCCTTCAGCGAGAGTCCCGAGAGGAAGAGCTTCTTGCGCAGGGATAACACCATTCCGGAATCGCCGCAGAGCCACGCGCGGAAGCCCACCGGCTTCGGGCACTCCGCGCGGATGAGCACGTCGAGCGCTCCCTCGGCCACGTCGCGGCTGCCGCCCGTCAACACGCCAGGCCTGTAGTGGAAACCCGAATGTCGCGCGGCCAGCTCACGCAGCGCGTCCATCAGGTAGAGCCCCTCGGGCGTGCGCGCGCCGTGGAAGAGCCAGATGGGTCCGGTGTGCCCCGACTCCAGCGCGTCCCGGGCGATACCGTAGAGGGGCGCGAGCCCCGTGCCGGTGCCCGCCAACAGCAGCGGCTGTTCGGGACGGCCGGAAACGTAGAAGCAATTCCCCGCCGGACCCTGCACGGCCAGGGTGTCACCAATGCGTGCCTCACTGGCGAGCCAGCCGCTCATCGCCCCGCCTGGTACCAGGCGCACGTGCAACTCCAGCAGACCCTCGCGCGGCAGGCTCGCCAGGGAGTAGCTGCGGGCCAGCCCATCCTCCCGCAACAGCGACACGTACTGCCCCGCCCGATAGTCGAAGGGCGCGGCGGTGGACAGGCACACGCGCAGCACGCTTTCGGACAAGAGCGTCAGCGACTCGAGACGCGCGGGCACACGCAGCGCGTCCGCGCCCGCCACCTCCAGCTCCGTGCCCACGATGGGCTTGCAGACACATGCGAGGAAGTAGCCCTGCGTGCGCAGCGTGTCCTTCAGCCCCACGCGCGCGGCCTCCGGGATTTCGCCAGACAACGCGCGCATGAGGCAGGACTGACAGGCTCCGGCGCGGCATGCGCTCGGCACGGCCACGCCCTGCCGCAAGAGCCCGTCCAGCACGCTCTCCTCGGACTCCAGCGGATACCACCGCGACTCGTGCTTCACCCGGGCCATGGCGCGCCTCCCCTTGCTTCAGCGGTTGAGCACGTCCGCGCGAGCCCCTCCGGCGATGGCGAGCACGCGTGCCACCAGCGGCGCGGGCACGTTGAGTTCCTCCAGCGTCGCGCGCAGGTGCTCCACCACCGCGTCGAAGTGCGTCTCGTTCAGCCCGCGCGTCACCAGGGGCGCATGACCCGCGCGCATGTCCTTGCCCGAGTAGTTCGACGGCCCGCCCGTCACCATCGTCAGGAACGCCTTCTGCTTCGCGGCCTGGCGCTCCATGTCCACGTCCTCGAAGAAGTGGCTGATGCGGTCGTCCGACAACACCTTCCGGTAGAACACGTCCACCGCCGCCGCCATCGCCGGCTCTCCGCCAATCTGCTCGTACACGCTCTTCTCGTGCGCCACCGTGCTCATCTCGGTCCGCCCCTTTCGCCCGCTCGGGCTTAAAGATGCATTTCAAATGCATTGATTCGAGCGTAACGTCAACTCCGGTGGGACAAGGCTGTTGAATCAACGGAATCAGGCGGCCCCTGGGGGCACCGTCGCGGGGGCGTCATGTCTCCGCGCGGAAGTTGCGGCCCATGGTCGCGCTGGTGCCGACGTAGTGGCGGAACACGTAGAGCAGGGGCCGCCAGCGCTCGACGTCGATGTGCTGCGTGCCCGGCACGGTGACGGACTCGTGGGCGTGGACGCGGGTGACGCGCAACTCGGCGATGACAAAGGACGGCTCGGGCGCGTCGAGCGTGGGCGTGGAGGGGTGCGCGGACAGGAGCACGGCCTCGAGTTGAAGAGGACACTCGGCCACGCGGGGCGGAGCGACGGTGTCCGAGGGCACGGGGGTGAAGCCCGCGCGCTCGAACTTGCGGGGCTCGTGTTGATAGCCCATGGCGCGCTTCTTCTCCGGCACGGGGAAGCGGCCCGTGGTGGGCGCGAGGCGCTCGACCTGTGGCCACAAGGACGCGGAGGGAAGATTCACCACGGCCTCCCGCGTGCGCTCCAGGTTCACCAGGCCCTGGCCAGATTGGCCCAACCCGAGCACCAGCCGATCATCCAGCGCCCACGCGGAGGACAGCGGCGTCAGATTGGGCGAGCCGTCTTCTTGAAGGGTGCTCAAGAGCACCACCGGCGTCCCGAAGTAGAGGATACGGGGCGTAATCACACGATGTCTCGTCGGCTCGGTCATGCCCGCGTCCTAGAGCTCAGGTGATGCGAGAAGCTTCGCTGCCCACCGAAGCGTCCACGCGACAGGTCCACCGCCTCGCATGCCTCACGACGCGCGGGGAGCGCCCACCTGCATCGGCATCTGCCGAAACGTCGACTCGACAGGTTCGCCGCCTCGCGAGCCTCACGACACGCGAGTCGACTCCCCACCATGAAACGTCTGCGCGACAGTCCCGCCGCCTCACGACGCGCGAGTCGCTCCCACCTGCTTCGGCATGTGCCGAAACGTCGACGCCACAGGCCCACCGCCTCGCGAGCTTCAAGACTCGCGAGTCGACCACCCGCGATGCTTCGGCGTACAACGAAACGTCCTGGTACGCTCCGCGCTCAAGCTCCCGCCATGCCCCATCCCATCGACCTCGCCCTCACCGCCTCGCTCATCGGAGACGCCACGCGCGCGGGCATGCTCTCGCGCCTGCTCGAAGGTCCCGCGTGCACAGCGGGAGAGCTCGCACGCGAAGCGGGCATCTCCCCGCAGACGGCGAGCGGGCACCTCGCGAAGCTCCTCGAAGGAAACCTGGTCCGCGTGGAGGTACAGGGTCGGCACCGCTACTACCGGCTCGCCAACCCCGACGTCGCGCGAGCACTGGAGGCACTCAGCCTGCTCGTGCCCACGCGAGTGGCGCCCGTGCGCGTCCCGGAGCCGCTGCGCTTCGCGCGCACCTGCTACGACCACCTGGCGGGCACGCTCGGTGTCGCGATGGCCGAGGGCCTGGAGCAACGCGGCCTGCTCGAGTCCAGCGAGGACACCTACGCGCTCACGCCCTCAGGCGAGCGCTTCGTGGCGAAGTGGGGCGTGGACCTGGAGGAGCTGTCCCAGGGCCGCCGAGCCTTCGCGCGCCGCTGCCTGGACTGGAGCGAGCGCCGCGCCCACGTCGGTGGGGCGCTGGGCGCCGCGCTGGCGGAGCGCCTCTTCGCGCTGCGCTGGATTGCGCGCCGGCCCGAGGGCCGCGGAGTGCGGCTCACCGTCGAGGGCCGGCGGGGCTTCGAGAAGTCGCTGGGGCTGTCCTGGCCCTGAAGCCAGGACGCTGACTCAGCCCCGGGCGCCCGTGGACGCGGCGCCGATGCGGGCCGCCTCGCGACGCACCGTGGCCTGCTCCAGCTCGTAGCGGGCGTCCTCGGAGGACAGGCCCTTGAGGCGCTCCTGCGCGTCGGACAGGCGCTTGCGCGCGCCCTCCACGTCGATGCCGGACACGTGCTCCGCGGCGTCCGCCAGCACGAGCACCTTGTCGTTGGCCACTTCCACGAAGCCGCCGGCGACGAAGTACGCGTCGCGCTTGCCGGCGTCGATGAGCGTCAGCGGGCCCGGCTCCATCAGCGACAGGAAGGGGGTGTGCCCCGGCCGCACGCCAAACAGACCCTTGCCGCCGGGCACGATGGCCTCGTCGGCCTGCACCGACAGGATGCGCTTCTCGGGGGTGACAATCTCCACAGTCAGCTTGGCCATGAGGCTCCTCGCACTACCCAAATCAGAAATGGAGCTGCTGGGTGGTTCCACCCACCGGCTCGAACTCCACCACCCCGCCGTCCGTCAGCCGAGGCCCCTTGCCAGGGATGCCGAGCGTGCCCTCCACCCACTTCAAGTGGTGGGTCATCTGGCGCACCTCGGTGAGCTGCTTCGCGGGAACCAGGTCCGTCAGCCGCCGCTCCAGGACGCGCTGCCCGTCGCGGCCATACTGCCCCGCCACCAGCACGTTCACGGCCCAGCCCGGAGGACCCTTGGGCTTCTTCGCCTTGCCCCGCCTCGGCGCCGGCTCTTCCTTCGCCTTCCCCTTCTCCACCAGGGGCCACAGCACCCAGACGCGCTCGCCGTCGTTGGAGACGAAGTAGTAGTCGTCCACCGTCCCCAGGCACTGCTCCAGCTGCCAGACGGGTCCGCTCTCCTTCGTCACCTCGAGCCGGCACTTGCCCGGGCCGCCGTCCACCATGCGCACGCTGTACAAGCCGTTGGCGCTCACCCGGGCCCGTCCCTTTCGCTCCTCCGCGACGGCGGGGAGCGACAGGACGGTGAGGAACAGGACGAGCGCCGCGTGACGCATGGTCACCTCGGAAAGCGGGTGGATACCGAGTCTACGCGGCCTGCTTGATGGCGTTCTCGACGACTTCGCTGATGGTGCCCGCCATGTAGAAGGCGCCCTCGGGGATTTCGTCGTGCTTGCCCTCGGCGATCTCCTTGAAGCCCTGGATGGTGTCCTGGAGCTTCACGTACCGGCCTTCCTTGCCGGTGAAGACCTGGGCGACGAAGAACGGCTGGGACAGGAACTTCTGAATCTTGCGGGCGCGCGCCACCACCAGCTTGTCGTCCTCGGAGAGCTCGTCCATGCCGAGGATGGCGATGATGTCCTGCAGCTCCTTGTACCGCTGGAGGATGCCCTGGACCTTGCGAGCCACCGCGTAGTGCTCCTGGCCGATGATGCCCGGGTCCAGGATGCGGCTGGTGGAGTCGAGCGGGTCCACGGCGGGGAAGATGGCGAGCTCGGCGATGGAGCGGTTGAGCACCGTCGTCGCGTCCAGGTGGGCGAACGCCGTCGCGGGCGCCGGGTCCGTGAGGTCGTCGGCGGGGACGTAGATGGCCTGCACCGAGGTGATGGAGCCCTTGGTGGTGGAGGTGATGCGCTCCTGGAGGCTGCCCATCTCCGTGGCGAGCGTGGGCTGGTAACCCACGGCGCTGGGGATGCGGCCCAGGAGGGCGGACACTTCCGAGCCGGCCTGGGTGAAGCGGAAGATGTTGTCCACGAAGAGGAGCACGTCACGGCCCTCCACGTCGCGGAAGTACTCCGCCATGGTCAGCGCGGAGAGGGCCACGCGGGCGCGGGCACCAGGCGGCTCGTTCATCTGGCCGTACACGAGGACGGCCTGGCTGGCCTCCAGGTTGTCGGTCTTGATGACGCCCGTGTCCTGCATCTCGTGGTACAGGTCGTTGCCTTCGCGGGTGCGCTCGCCGACGCCGGCGAACACGGAGAAGCCGCCGCGCTCGATGGCGACGTTGCGGATGAGCTCCTGCAGGAGCACCGTCTTGCCCACGCCGGCGCCGCCGAACAGGCCAATCTTGCCACCACGGGTGTAGGGGGCGAGCAGGTCGATGACCTTGATGCCGGTCTCGAACATCTGCACGCGCACGTCCTGCTCCGTGAACGCGGGGGGCGCGCGGTGGATGGGCCAGTACTCCTGCGCCTTCACGGGGCCCATCTCGTCCACCGGCTCACCGGTGACGTTCAGGATGCGGCCCAGGGTGGCCTTGCCGACCGGAACCTGGATGGGGGCGCCCGTGTTGCGGACCGCGGTGCCACGCGCCAGACCCTCGGTGGAGTCCATGGCGATGGTGCGCACCGTGTTCTCGCCCAGGTGCTGCGCCACTTCCAGGGTGAGGTTCTCCTGCTCCGGACCCAGGTTGGCGTTCGTCACCTTCAGGGCGACGTACACCTCGGGGAGACCGCCCGGCGGGAACTCGACGTCGACCACGGGGCCGAGAACCTGGATGATTTTGCCTGCCGTAGGAACTTGAGCGCTCATGGGATTTCGTCTGCCTCGTGAGGGGGAGCGGCCGGCGCCGTGCCCGTCATCAAATTTCGGCCCGGGTGGGAGGGCGGTGCCCCTTTACCGGGGGCCTCCCCCAGAATCAAGCCTCCCGGGGACCTGACCGGTAAGTCCCGCTTAGCGGATCCACGCCCCCGGCGCCAACCCCCCGGCTACTTCCCGTCCACCTGATAGACGAGCGGCAGGTTGCCCTTCGAGCCGCCGCCCACCACCACCACCTTGGCGTTGGGGCTGGAGGCGAGCTTCTCCGTGGCCTCGATGCCCTTGAAGCGCAGGTACTCCTCGGTGAGGCCCTGGCGGACGATGTTCTGGTACTTCGCGATGCCCTCGGCTTCGATCTGCCGGCGCTCGGCCTCCTGGCGCTCCTTGTCCAGGGTGAAGCGCATCTTCTGGCTGCGCTGCTCCTCGGCGAGCTTGTCGGCGATGGCCTCCCGGATGGCGGCCGGCAGGGTGACGTCCCGGACGAGGATTGCCTCCACGACGACGTGCTTGCCCTGCAGGGCCCGCGTCACCTCGTCCTGGATCTCCTTCTCAATCTGCTCTCGCCTGGTGGAGTAGATCTCCTCCGGCGCGTACCGGCCGAACACCTTGCGCGCCTCCGAGCGGGCGATGGGGGCGATGAGGATGTCCGCGTAGCGGGGGCCCGTCTGCGTGTGCAGCTCGAAGAGCTTCGTCGGGTCCACCCGGTAGCGCACGCTGGAGTCCACCTTCAAATCCAGGCCGTTGTTGGAGAGCACGCTCAGCTCGTCCTTCATCTCCTGGACGCGCAAGTCATAGGTGATGAGCGACTTGCCCGGCCTGAGCACGTGCAGGCCCTCGCCATAGGGCTCGCGCTGGGTGCCGCTGCCGAAGGAGTCGAAGCCGATGCCTCCGTGGCCACTGGACACCGTCTCACAGGCACACCCACTGATGCACAAGAGTCCCAGCACCACCCACAGTCGCTGCTTCACGAGGTCCTCCTCACGCGAGCCCACACGCACTCGAGGACGCCTTTAAACGCGAAGGGCCCGCACCCAAAAATGGGGCGGGCCCGAAGGCGCTGCGGACAGGAGGCGAAGGACTACTTGAGCGCCTCGGCGCCGGAGACGATCTCCATCAGCTCCTTGGTGATGACCGCCTGACGGGTGCGGTTGTAGGTGAGCGTCAGGCTGGAAATCATGTCCGAGGCGTTGGAGGTGGCGTTCTCCATGGCGCTCATGCGGGCGCCGTGCTCGCTGGCCACGCTCTCCAGCAGGGCGCGGTAGACCTTGATGTTGACGGCCTGGGGGACCAGGCGGTCCAGCACGGCCTGGCGGTCCGGCTCGTACTTGAAGTCCACCATCGCGGTGGCGCCCTCGGCGGGGGGCGCGCCGGCGCCGAGCGTCTGCAGCGGCAGCAACTGCGCGACGACGACCTTCTGGTTAATCGCGCTGATGAACTCGTTGTAGACGATGTGGACCGCGTCCACCTCGCCGTTGAGGTAGCTGGCGACCAGTTCCTCGGCCACGTCCGCGGCGGCGCGGTAGTTCAGCCGCTGGTACAGGCCACCGAAGTCCTTGCGGATGGTCTGGTTGCGGTTGCGGAAGAAGTCGTTGCCCTTGCGGCCCACCGTGGAGACCCGGATGCTCTCCAGCGCGGTGTTCTCGTAGATGAAGCGGTTGGCGCGGCGGGTGATGTTGGAGTTGAAGCCGCCCGCGAGGCCACGGTCCGACGTCAGCGTCAGCAGCTCCACGCGCTTGACGGGACGGGACACCAGCAGCGGGTGGGTGAGGTTGTCGTCACCGGAGCGCGCCGACAGGTCCGCGATGATCTGGTCCAGCATCGTCGCGTACGGACGGGCGGCGAGGATGGCGTCCTGCGCCTTTCGCAGCTTCGCGGCGGAGACCATCTTCATGGCCTTGGTGATCTGCCGCGTGTTCTTCACCGAGCGGATGCGCTTGCGAATGTCGCGAAGGGACGCCATGGGACGGAGGACTCCTGTGGGACGTTCTGCCCAGGTGCGCCCGGGTGGGAGCAAGGCAGTCTGACGGCGGGGCCCCCTATATAAGCGGGCCGCAGGCCGGTCAACGGCAGTCCTGCCGGGGCTTTCCCGACACGCGGCCCGGGTGCTCCCGCAAGCTCCGGCGGAGGGCTGCCGGGCGGGCACCCCCGGCTGTCGGTGGTGTGCGAACCCCTTACCTTCCAGGGCATGGCCTCGACCGTCGCCTCCGGTGGACCCCTGCTCATCGTCGAGGACGACGTGGATATCCGCGAGGCGCTCCAGGGCTACCTGGAGCTCCAGGGCTACGAGGTCCGCGTGGCGGGTGACGGCCGGGAGGCGCTGGCGCACCTGGCGGGCCCGGTGCCTCCCTGCCTCATCCTGCTGGACATGGGGCTGCCCGTGCTGGACGGCCACCGGGTGCTGACGGCGCGTGGGACGGACCCGGCGCTCTCCAGGGTCCCGGTGGTCATCCTGTCGGCGGAGACGGCGGACATGAGCCCTCGAGACAGGGCGGTGTACGCGGCGAGCCAGGGCGTGGCGGCCTTCCTGCCCAAGCCGGTGGACCCCAGGCGGCTCCTGGAGACGCTGCGGCGGCTGTTGCCGGGGCTGGCCGCTCCCCAGGCGGACGCGCCCCTTTGACGCAGGCAGTCCACACGGGGCTTTGCCAGGGCGGTGGGTCGTAACAGAATGGCGCCTGGAGCGGTGGTTCCAGGGTCCATGAAGCCAACCCGAGCGAGCGGTATCTGGGCGCGCAGGGCCCTCATCCTCCTGCTCGTGGGCACGGTGGGCCTGCTCGTCACCTCGCACCTCGTGCGGGTGAGCTACGAGGAGCGCATCGTGTCGTTGGCCGAGGCGCCGTCCGCGCCGGTGGCGCTCGTCTTCGGCGCGGGGCTGGCGCCGGGCGCGGTGCCCTCTCCGGTGCTCGCCCAGCGGTTGGACATGGCGATGGCGCTGTGGCGCGAGGGCAAGGTGCGCGCGGTGCTGGTGAGCGGGGACGAGGTGAAGCCCTTCCACCACGAGACTCGGGCCATGCGGCGCTATCTGCTGGAGCGCGGCGTGCCGGAGGAGGCGGTGCTGGGCGATGAGGCGGGGCTGTCCACCTACGACAGCTGCCTGCGGGCGCGCGGCGTGTTCGGAGCGAGCCAGGCGCTGCTCGTCACCCAGCGCTTCCACCTGCCCCGGGCGCTGTTCATCGCCAACTCGGTGGGCATCGACGCGTGGGGCGTGGCGGCCGACGAGGGGCGCTCGACGCCCTGGCGCTACACCGTGCGCGAGACGCTGTCGCGCGTGCTGGCGCTGGGCATGGTGGTGCTGAAGGTGGAGCCCGTCTACCCCACGGGCCGTGCGGCGTTCCCGAAGGGCTGAACGGTTGAACCCGGCAGGCGGGCGGGCGGCACGAATTGCGGCGGTGCTCGCGGGTTCTCATTGTTGAGACACGGCGGCCGGCCCACCCCGCTTGAGCGAGGAGACACCATGCGATTCAAGAAGCTCGGTTCGGAGGACGTGGGCGAGTCCACCTCATTGCGTCACGTGAATCAGGACACCGGCGAGGAGGAGATCAACATCTCCGACCAGGACATGGCGGCGACGCCCCCTCTGGAGGAGGAGCCGGACTTCCGAGACATCCTGCCGGACCAGATTCACGAGTTCCGTCGAGGTGACGAAGAAGAGGAAGAGGTGGAGCTGACGGCCCAGCCCGAGGAGCGCTTGCGCCCCGCGCGCAGGGATCAGCTTCCGGAGAGCTAGGCTCTCGGCGTTACCGGTTCGATGGCGAGGCCGGGCTGAAGAGGCCCGCGCCCACCGCCGTCACCCGCCAGAGGGAGGGAGCAGAGCACTTCCGCTCGCGAGCTTCCCCTGCCACGCCAGGAAGACACCCAGGATCTCCCGCAGGTTCGCAACTCCACCGAACCCCTCGAAGACGTCGGCACGCACTCGGCAGCGAACCCAATCCTCGTCCGTCCGATCGATTATCACTTCCTCGAAGACGACCCCCGACAACTCCGTCTGGGTCAAATCGACATAGACTGACCACCCTGGGTTATCGAGGCTTTCGATCCGAACACCGTACTGGTGCTCCCAATCCCCATTGGAGTGATTGGCAAGCCAGCCTTCCAGCGCGCGCAGAGCATCCATCGTCATTTTCTCCTCCCAGGAGTTGACGATGAGGAACGGCGAGACCACGCCAGGCTGACATCGACGGGCTTCTCGCATCGAGGCGGCCTACCTCGGGGGGGTCGCCTTGTCCCGAGCCACGGGGCGGCCCCTTGCTGAATCGAGGGGCCGCGCATGGACACGAGGAGTGACTACCTCCTCGTCTTGGCCTTCTTGGCGGGTGCCTTCTTCGCAGCGGCCTTCTTGGCACCCGCCCTCGGCGGAGGGGCCTTCTTCGCGGCGGGCTTCTTCGCAGTGGCCTTCGCCGGGAGTGCCTTCTTCGCGGCACCCTTGGCCACTGCCTTCTTCGTGGCGGCCTTCGCGGATGCCTTCTTCGCGGATGCCTTCTTCGTGGTGGCCTTCGCCACTGCCTTCTTCGTGGCAGGCTTCTTCGCGGCGGCCTTTGCCACTGCCTTCTTCGCGGCGGACTTCGCCGGTGCCTTCTTCGCGGCAGGCTGCGCGGGAGCCACCTTCGCTGGCACCTTCGTCGCGGCGGGCTTCTTGTCGACGGCCTTGCTCACGGCGCTCGTCGCAGGAGCCGGCGCCGGTGGCGTAGCCGCCTCCTTCGCCTTGGCCTTCTTCACGACAGGCTCGGCGGGGACCTTCGGCTCCGGCGCCTGGGCAGCGGACGGCTTCTTCTTGGGCGCCTTCTTCTCGGGCCCCAGTTCCTTACGCAGCGCCTCCTGCATCGTCGGCCGCACGAACAGCTCCACCTGCGTCACCGCCGCCTTCGACGGAGCCTTCTTCCCACCACCGAGCTTCGCGCCACTCTTCCCGAGCCCAGCACCCTCATCGCCCTTCCGGCCGCGCGACACGTCGTCGTCGTACTCGTAGGCCAGCTCGCGCTGAGCGCCCTGGTCCTCTTCCTCTTCGTCCTCCTCCTCGGCCTCGACGAGCACCTCCTCGTCGACGGCCTCCTCCTCGTCGTCCACCGCGACGCCAGAGAGCGCGCCCTGGAGCACCGCGTTCAGCGCCCTCGCGAAGGTGCGCTCACCGAAGCTCTCGACCTCCGCCGGAGGCACGAGCACGTCGAGCATCTCCTTCAGCGTGCGGTACAGCCGCATCTCGCGCTTCTCGCCCTCCCAGGTGCCGAAAATCCACTCCTCGTCACCCAACGCCTGGACCCAGCCCGGCAGCGGCCCGCCCCCATCCCCCTGCTCCACCATGGCCGACTTGCGCGCGGAGAACAGGTGCCGGTGGGTCCCCTTCATTCCAATGCGCCACACACCCGCCGCTGGAAGACCCTCCAGCTTCAGCCGCGTCTTCTCCATCACGCTCACGGAGCCCTCGGGCCCGTGCAGCGGGAAGAGACTCACGTCTCCGTGAAACTCGCCCCCGTTGAAGGACAGGTACAGGTGGCCGAGGTCCTCGGGGAATGGAACGCCACACTCCGTCTCCGCCCACCGGACCTCATCCGCGGACACACCCGATGACGCTGCCTTCGCTGACTTCCGCAGTGCCTGCAACCACTCGTGCATGACCCCTCCACGACAACACCATTGCCACAACCTTACGGCGGCTGTGCCCTCCCGCGCAGTGCGCCTGTTGGGCTTTTGATGCGCCCGCGCGCGGGATGATCCAGCCCCCGAGGTAGGGCCCGCCAAGCCCTCCTCGCGACCTACCACGACAACGCCCGGCCTGGGCTCCATCCATCCCCTCCCTCGGGAGGAGGACCCGCCTCCAAGCCACCAGGCCCCAGCCTCCGACCCCGCCCCAGGTCCCAGGTGGCCCACCGCGCTTCCGCTGATCCACGGCGCACCCGTGGCAGCCCCGCCCGTCCCAGACCCCTGTGTCCTGGCGTCGACACGACCCACGTCGAGCCCCACGAAGCCGGGCGGGATGACCACCCTCCCAA
>NZ_JABXEM010000039.1:0-53986 GCF_013372595.1 Myxococcus sp. AM011 | reverse complement strand
CGTGCGCTCGCATCGGCACATCACTCTTGCACGCCAGGCCCTATGACGCCCCCGCCCGCGGGAAGATGGAGCGCTTCTGGCGCACGCTGCGCGAGGGCTGCCTCGACTTCCTCGGGCCCGTCGCCTCCCTGCACGACGTCAATGTCCGCCTCTGCGCCTTCCTCGACGCGCACTACCACGTCACCTCGCACGCTTCCCTCATGGGCGCGACACCGAAAGACGTCTTCGAGGCCGCGCCCAGGGCGCCCGATGGCTTCGACGAGGTGAAGCTGCGCGAGGCCCTCACCACCCGCATCCGCCGGCGCGTGCGGCGCGACACCACCGTCGCTGTCGATGGCGCCGACTACGAGCTCGACGCAGGCCACCTCGCCGGACGCCTCGTGCACCTGTGCCGCTGCCTTGTCGACCTGGGCGAGACTCCCTGGGCCGAATTCGAGGGCAAGCGCTACACACTCCACCCAGTCGACGCGGTGAAGAACGCGCGCCGCAAGAGGCCGCTGCGTCGGCCTCCCCTCCACGACGAGACGTACCGGCCACACCCCGCGTTTGACCCGCCCCGCGCGCTCCTCGACCGCGCCGTCGGGCGTCCTCCTCGGCATCGCGATGGAGGTGCTTCATGACGCCCGCCTACGTCACCCACTTCGGCTTCTGCGATGCGCCCTTCTCCAAGGAGATTGCCGACGCGGACCTCTGGCTGCCAGCTTCCAAGACGGACCTCGTCGAGCAACTCTGCGAGGCCGTACGCGAGCGGCAGAGCGTCATGCTGGTGGGCGAGCCCGGCGTCGGCAAGACGTGCGTCCTGCGCGCGCTCCGCCACCGGCTGCCCCAGGCGGGCTTCCGCCTCACCTACTGTCACAACGCCACGCTGGGCCGCCGCGACTTCTATCGCCAGCTGTGTCTGGCCCTCGGGCTCACACCGTCCGCCACCGCGGCCTCGGTTTTCTACGCCGTGTCCAGCCACGTGGAGGACCTCGGTCGCGAGCGCATCCACCCCGTCTTCCTCCTCGACGAGGCGCACCTGCTCCACCAGGACGTGCTCGACCACCTCCACATCCTCCTCAACTACCAGTGGGACTCCAAGGCGCTCCTCTCCCTCATCCTCGTCGGCCTGCCCGAGCTCGACTCGCGGCTCGCGATGCGCCGTAACCGCAGCCTCGCCTCCCGCCTCGCACGCCGCCTCACCATCGACGCGCTTGGGCCCGATGACACCGCGGAGTACCTCCGCCTGCGCCTGAAGAACGCGGGCTGCGAGCGAGAGCTCTTCGCCTCCGACGCGATGGCGATGCTCCACGAGGCCGCCTCAGGTGCTCACCGCGACATCGACCGGCTCGCGACCACCGCGCTTCGCGAGGCCGCGCGTCGCAAGAAAAAGCTCGTCGAGCGCGACGTACTCGCACGCGTGCTCGACACCGACTCCGCCAATCAGTAGGCCGCTCCCATCTCCGAGCGCGCTCGCTCACGCTCGCGCTCGGTGATGCCCATCAACCAGGCGGATTGCTCGTCCATCAACCAGCTCGCCTCGCAACAACCACCAGTTGCCGCCGGGGTAGCTGCGCGCCCCCGAGCGAGGCCGAACGGTCCGTCGCATCTGGAGCCAACGGTGGACCTGCCGCGAGGTGCCACAAAAGCCTTGAGCGCGAATCTCCCGCCAGAGTTCGCAGGCGTTCTCACACCCTGCGACTTGTCGCCGCTGAGCGATGCCCCCACCCGGTGGACAGGCCCTTATAGAGTGCACGCCTGCCCATGCCGCAATGAGCCTACCCTAGGTCATCTGCGACACCAAGACTAGCCCACATCAACATGCCTTGTTGTCTGCGAACAGTAGTGGTAGCGCAAAGAAACGCGATGACGCCTCAGAACGACCCGAGGCATCTCAAACTCCGGGATGGTCAATGGCAGACTGGACGATCAGAGAAATAATTGATGCGGTGACTCGTGGTCAGATTCGTGTGCCGTCTTTCCAACGAGGCTTCGTCTGGGAACCGGATGACGTCGCGTTCCTCATGGACAGCATCTACAAGAAGTACCCCTTTGGGTCGCTGCTCTTCTGGCGAACGAAGGAGGCCCTCCGGACGGAACGACAGCTCGGACCATTCGCTCTTCCGAAGAAGGACCCCGACTACCCGGTGGACTACATTCTTGACGGTCAACAGCGCATCACGTCGCTCTTCGGTGTGTTCCAAACAGAACTCAAGCCACTGCGGAGCGAACCTTGGACGAAGATCTACTTCGACCACTCTCTGAGCAAGGACGCGCAGGAGTCCCAGTTCATTGCTCTTGAGGATAGTGAAGTCGATCCGAAGAAGCACTTTCCTCTCCGCGTACTCTTCGACACGGTCGCCTATAGGAAGGCAACAAAAGATCTGGACGATAATCTGGCGAAGCGAATCGACGAAATGCAGTCGATCTTCAAGGAGGCGCGGCTACCAATCCAGACGATCAGCATCGAGAACCGCGCCGCCGTCGCGATCGTGTTTGAGCGGGTGAACAGGAGTGGGGTCGAGCTTGACACTCTCCAACTCCTGGCTGCCTGGACATGGAGCGAAGACTTTGGTCTCGACGAGAAATTCTCCGAACTTGAGGCAGACCTAAAACCGTTTGGATTCGAGGATCTTGGCGCGAACAAGGACCTGCTCCTTCGCTGCTGCGCGGCCGTAATTGCCCAGGACGCCTCGCCCGACACACTCGTGAAACTCAACGGCAAGGTCGTCCGTGATCGGTTCACCGAGATCGTAAACGGAGTAAAAGGCGCGATCGACTTTCTCCAGAAGAATTTGAACGTCCATTCCCTCGATAATCTACCGTTCTCGACTGTCCTAGTTCCGCTATCCGTTTTCTTTGCTATCCCTGGCAACCAGCACAACAAGACAACCAACAATCAACTCAAGGCGATTGTGCGATGGTTTTGGCGTTGCTGCTTCTCCAAGCGGTACAGCAGCGGCGTACTCAGAAACCTAAAGACTGACATTGAAGAGATGTTGAAATTGAAAAGCAACCAGCCTTCAGACCTGGGGAACTTCAACGTCACGGTCACTGCAAAGAACTTCACTGACGACACGTTCCGCGTCGGCAACGTCACGACAAAAACGTTCATATTGATGATGGCACAGCGCGGCCCGCTCAGCTTCATTTCCGGACAGCCGATTTCGCTCGCAAAGGTGCTCCGGGAGTCGAATCGCAACGAGTTCCATCACGTCTATCCGAAGGCGTATCTTCTTAAGCAGGACCCCAAGAGCACTTCTCACAGTTGCCTAGCGAATTTCTGCTTCCTTTCAAGGACTGACAACTCGCAGATCAGCGACGATGCGCCAAGCGTCTATCGTGCGCGGATGCCGGACGACGTCACCCAGATTCTATCGCATGCGCTACTTCCTGATACGATGTTCAACGACAACTATGCTGGCTTTTTGGCGGCACGGGCGAAGTTGCAGACAGCAGAAGCACAGAGACTTATGCAGTAATCTGGGACAGTCCGCGAATAGAATATGTGCTCCACGCAATACGGTTCACGCTAGGGGCGGACGCGACGTCACGCCTGCGAGAGCGTGCTCGGCGAACCAAGCGAGTACGCTTTCCCCGTGATCTCGTCGATGGCCAGTCCATCGGCCCTCACGACATCGCTGGACGAGCCCGTGCCGTCGCTCTCGGCGGCCGGGGCGACGCGCTCCATCGGGCCATGAACATGGAGTTCCGGCTCGCCGTGGACATTGCCCACCTACACATCAGTACTCAGCGGGCGTGCTGCCGATGCCCACCCTGAGCCGCCGCTGGGACTATCCCTGCGTGAACGAATTGCACGTCTCAACCAACCCTGAGGACCGCGACCCACACCAGTCGCTGATACCCACCTCTTTGGGATTGGACTGGCCCTGCGAGCGACTGCTCGCGGGAGTCCCCTCGTCTTCGAGTGCTACCTGCACCTGCGTTCCCACGACGAGCGATAACGTCAGGTCGACCTTCTCCAAGACCATTCATGAGCACGCCTCCACACTATAAATACACGCCGGAGCAGACGGCCGCGCAGCGCGCCCAGGTCCAGAAGGAGCACGTCGAGCCCGTGGTGCGCGCGACCTTCGAACGCCACTCCGCCCTGCACTCCGCAATGTTCCTGCTGGCGCAGTGTATCCGTCCGACGGACGACGTGATGCGGGGCGTTGCTGGGATGAGCGTGGCAGGTCATCCCTCGAGGGATGCAGAAGAGAGCTGAGAAGCCGGAGTGGGTGCGCGTCGCGGAGGAGTTCGAAGCGAGCGGGCTGACGCAGCGGGAGTTCGCCGGACGCCGGGGGCTGCGGCTGAGCACCGTGCAGTCCTGGGTCTACCGCCGTCGGCGCCAGGTGAGCACCGAGGCCGAGCCGGCCGTGCGACTGAGAGTCCCCCGCTTCCGTGGACACCCGCGATGTGATGGAAGGGTGTTCGATGTCGGAGAGCGAGCAGAAGCAGAGGCGGCGGCGACGTAGCTTCAGCCCGGAGTTCAAGGCCGGGGCGGTGAAGCTGGTGCTGGCGGAGGGCAAGTCCGTCGCGGAGGTGGCGAAGGACCTGGACCTGACCGAGACGGCCTTCCGCAAGTGGGTGGAGCAAGCGAAGACGGACAGGGGCCAGGGCAAGCCGGGCGCGCTCACCAGCGAGGAGCGCGCGGAGCTCTCGCTGCTACGCAAGCGCGTGCGCCAGCTCGAGATGGAGCGAGACTTACTAAAAAATGCGGCGGCCTTCTTCGCGAAGGAGATGAAGTGAAGTTCCGCTTCATCCACGCGGAGAAGGCCTCGACACCGGTGGCGCTCCTGTGCCGCCAGTTGGGCGTCTCCCGCTCCGGCTACTACGCCTGGGCGAAGCGGCCCGAGTCGCAACGTCGGAAGAGTGACCGCGAACTCTCCATGCAGGTCGCGGCCATCCACCAGGAGAGCCGCGGCACCTACGGCAGCCCTCGGGTCCATGCGGAGCTGCGCGCCCGGGGCCGGAGCGTCTCTGAAAAGCGCGTCGCCCGCCTCATGCGGCAAGAGGGCCTGGTGGCACGCAGCAGACGCCCCTTCGTGCGGACCACCGACAGCCAGCACGCCCATCCGGTCGCTCCCAACGTGGTGGCCCGTGACTTTCTGCCTCCAAGGCCCAACTGCACCTGGGCAGGCGACATCACCTACGTGTGGACGTCCGAGGGCTGGCTCTATCTGGCCGTCGTGCTCGACCTCTTCAGCCGCCGCGTCGTGGGCTGGAGCATGAGTGAGTGTATTGACCGGCAACTGGTCCTCGCCGCACTCGACATGGCGCTCGCAGGGCGACCGGCCCCTGCGCTGCACCACTCAGACAGGGGCAGTCAGTACGCCAGCGAGGACTACCGAGAGCGACTGGCCGAGTACGGCATCACCTGCTCAATGAGCCGCAAGGGCAACTGCTGGGACAACGCCGTGGTGGAGAGCTTCTTCAGCAGCTTGAAGATGGAACTGGTCCACACGCGCAGCTTCCGGACGCGCGACGAGGCGAAGCTCGCGCTGTTCGAGTACATTGAGGTGTTCTACAACCGGAAGCGCCGTCACTCCTCACTCGGCTACGTCAGTCCTGCCGAGTACGAGCGAACGGCTGAAGTGCAGAGGCAGGCAACGTAGTCAACCTGTCCACCGAAGCGGGTGACACTCACCTGGGGCTGGCCATCTCCTACGCCATGAAGCAGTGGGACGCGCTGAGCCGCTTCGTCGAGGATGAGCGATTGCCCCTCGACAACAATCGCTCGGAGGCGGCGCTCCGGAGGGCGGCCCTCGGACGTAAGAATTTTCTCTTTGTCGGCCACCAAGCCGCGGGAGAGAACCTCGCGGGCCTCTACGCGCTGGTGGCAACCTGCGAGGCCAACGGCGTCAATCCCGAGGCGTACCTCGCCGACGTCCTGCTTCGCGTGCAGTCGCATCCCAATTCGCGCATCGGTGAGTTGCTTCCTCACGAGTGGAAGCAGCGACACACCACCGACCCGCCCGAGTCACACTTCCAGCCCAGCCTCTGAACACCCCTCCGGTCGCGGCGCTCGCCGAGCACAGCACCCGTCCGTCTTCAACCGCTCACGCCACGTCACTGACCGGACGGTTACGGCGCAGTACTGGAGGCGCACGATGACGTGCACTATCGCATCATCTTCTCCGCGATGGAGACACCAGACCTCCAGGCCGCGTCGGACGCGGACATGGAGGATACCGCCAACCTGCCGAGCGCCACCCGCGGGGACTTCCTCACCGAGCTCTGGGGCATGCGCGTCCGCGAGTGGCAGGAGAATCACGACGCGATTCCCCGGTTCGCCGCCTGCACCCGGGAGGTGTCCCACCAGGACAGGGACCTGGCGGAAGCCTTCAGGCCCTACGCGATCTTCCGCCGCGTGGGAAACGACGTCACGGTGGAGCAGGTTGAGCCTCATGCACCGTCCGTGGCTCGACGGCGTCCAGGCCCTGTGGGAGCTGGAGCAGGACGACTGACTAACGCAGTCCCCGCCCGTCACAGCAGCAGCAGCGTCCTGCCAGTGACGCCCCGGGAGGTGAGCGCCGCATGGGCATCCCCTGCTTTCTCCAATGGGAAGGTCTGCCCGATGACGGGCCGCAGCTTCCCCGCCACGGCCAACGCCAGCGTCTGCTCCGTCAGTCGCTGGCGCTCCGGAAGGGGGAACTGGACCTGCTGGATGCCGCGCACCGCGATGTGTCGCCGCTCCGCCTCGGCCGTGTCGATTTGCGTGAACCCGCCCGCGGGCGCTCCGTGCGCGGAGAACTGCCCGCCTTGCGCCGTCGCACCAAAGGCCGCCTGCCCCAGCTCACCTCCGGCGCCATCGAAGACCACGTCAGCGCCCCGCCCGTCCGTGGCCTCCAGCACCCGCTGGGCCCAGCCCGGCTGGGAGTAGTCCACCACGACGGCGGCGCCGAGCTGACGGAGGAGCTCCAGCTTCCGCTCGCCCCGGGCCGCGCCGATGACCCGCGCGCCGGCCGCGTGCGAGAGCTGCACCAGCAACACGCCCATCCCTCCCGCCGCCGCGGTGACGAGCACCCACTGTCCCGGGCGAATCGCCGCCTTCTCCATCAACCCCAGCGCGGTGGGTCCATCTGACCGGAGCGCCGTCGCGTCGCGCAGCTCCAGTCCGTCCGGCACCGCGACCATCTTCCGCACCGAGACGACAGCGCGCTCCGCATAACCTCCGTGCTGCTCCGTGTTGGCGATGACCCGCCGGCCCACCCAGCCCGGGTCCACGCCCTGCCCCACCGCGCGCACCGTTCCACCCACGCCGAAGCCCGGCACGTAGGGCGGCTCCATCTTGAAGAACTCTCGTCCCCAGCCGCTCCGAATCTGCGTCTCGACGAAGATGATGTCCGCGAAGGCAACGTCGATGAGGACCTCGTCCGCCCCGGGCTTCGGCTCGGGCACCTCACACGGCTCCAACACCTCCGGCCCACCGAACCTCGACACCTGGATTGCGCGCATGCGTTTCACCCTCCATGGCCGCTCGGACATGGCGAAGCCAGGCGGCGAGACCCCATGTCCCGCCCGCTTGCCCGCACGTGACTCGAACGATGCACGCCCGTGAATCTGCGACTTCAAGTGCACTTGAAGTCAAGGCGGAGTGCACGCATATCCAGGCATGGACGCGTTGCTCACCATTGGAGAGCTGTCCCGGCGCACCGGCGTCGCGACCTCCGCGCTGCGGTTCTACGAGGAGCGAGGGCTCATCCGCTCCGAGCGGACGTCCGCGCGCCACCGACGCTTCGCCCGGCCCGTCATCCGGCGCGTGGCGTTCATCGTCTTCGCCCAGCGCGTGGGCCTCAGCCTCGAAGAGGTCGGCCGGGAGCTCGCCAGGCTGCCCGTCGACACCGTCCCCAGCCGACAGGACTGGGCCCGACTGTCCGGGACGTGGAGTCAGCGAATCGACGAGCGCATCGCCGAGCTCGAGCGGCTCAAGGCGGGGCTGACGGGGTGCATCGGCTGCGGCTGTCTCTCATTGGACCGCTGCCGCTACGTGAATCCAGGAGACCGGGCCGCCGCGCAGGGGCCCGGTCCGCGCTTCTGGGTCAGGGCTCCGAAACACGAGCCACCGACCCAGGAGCGATGAAGCGGACGACTACTTCACACCCACCGCGGCCCAGCTCTCCAGCACCTTCGCGGCCTCGACGGAGTCCTTGCCGTAGAGGTCCTGCGCCGCCTTGTACGTGGCCTCCTTCGCCTGGGCGAAGTTGGTCTGCGGCGTCATGTAGAAGCTCAGCGCGCGGGAGTAGATCTTCAGGCCCTTCTCGATGCCGATGCCGTCCTTCACCTCGGTGCCGGAGGTGCGGTTCTTGCCACCCTCGGACAGCAGGTAGAAGGCGTTGTTGGCGATGCCCGAGTTGATGTGCACGCCGCCGTTGTCCTGCGAGCCCTTGTAGCGCTTGGAGTAGTTGTCCGGCGACATGCCGTCGCTGGACGGGTCGCTCAAGTCGCGCAGGCCGTCGGTGGGGTCGCCGTTGTTCGGGGTGTACGTGTCCTCGCCCACCGTCCAGTCGAACTTCACCGCGTCGTTCGTCTGGCTGGCGTGCCACTCCACGCCCACGCCCATGATGTCGCTGAAGGCCTCGTTGAGCGCGCCCGACTCGTTGCGGTACTCGAGGCCGGCGGTGCGCTCGGTGAGGCCGTGGGTGATTTCGTGGCCCGCGATGTCCAGCGTGGTGAGCGAGCCGAACTGGTCGCCGTCGCCATCGCCGTAGTTCATCTTCTCGCCGTCCCAGAAGGCGTTGGCGAAGTCCTTGCCCACGTGCACGTCGGAGATGAGCTTCTCGCCCTTGCCGTCGATGGAGTCGCGGCCGAGCACTTCCTTGTAGAAGTCGTACGTCGCCTGCGCGCCGTACTGCGCGTCCACCGCGTCCTTGTTGCGCGCGGAGTCGGTCTTCTCGCCCCAGACGTTGTTGTCGTCGGTGATGGGGGCGTTGGTCGTCCAGTCGGTGTCCGGGTCGCGGTTGAGCGCGTCACGCGTCACCACACCACCGCCGCGCGTCGTGTCCTCCAGCGAGTACTTGCCGTCCGCCGTCTTCGTGCTGCCGATCTCCACCTTGCCGCTGTACTGGGTGGTGTCGTCCTTCTTGCTGGTGGTGGGCTCCGCGCCCGGCGTGGTGGGCTCGGTGGCCACGAGCGAGGGCTTCTTCGCGGGCGCGTGGTCGGCGCCGTGCGCGTGGTTCCCCACGCCGCCCATCTGGTTGTACTGCTCCAGCACCTTGCCGGTGTTCGCGTCGACCAGGTAGTTCATCCGGCGCGGGTCCTTGCCCGGGCCCACGTCCGTCGTGTTGCTCAGCTGCACGTGGTACGCGGAGCGGTACTCGCCGCTGGCGTCCTTGAAGATGACGCGCTCGGTGACGGGCTTGCGGTCCGTCGCGCCGTCGAACTGCTTCTGGGCCACGGCCAGCGCGTCCTGCTCGGACAGCTTGGTGGGGCTCTTGCCCAGGCCCGCGGGGATGGTCGCCACGTCACCGGTGACGCTGTCGACCTTGCCTTCCGCCGTCAGGTGGCTCACCACCTGCTCGCCGAAGACGCGCACGCCCTCGCTCTTGCGGTCCATGCGCACGTGCGTCATGCCCAGGTCGTCCTGCTCCACCGCGCGCGGCGCGAAGTCCGCGGCGTTGACGCCCGGCTTGCCGGCGAGGAGCTGGGAGACGGTGGGCGCGCCCTGCTTCTGGAGGAAGTCCACCGTCGTCTGGATGGCGGCCTTGCTGGCCTCGCTGTCCAGGGCCACGGGGCCGGACTTCACCGGCGGGGCCAGCGGGGCGGCCGGCTTCACCTGCGCGGGGCGCACCGGCGCCTCGAACGAGGAGCCCTCCGCGAAGCCCACGGCCTTGTTCTTCACCTCGGTGGCGGCGGCGGGCCGAGAGTCAGCGGGACGCGTGACGGGAAGCTTCGGGAGGTCGGCGCGAATCTTCATGGTGGGGGTGCCCAGAGGTTGAAGTGCGGCTTACGTGGGTATTCTCGATTCTTGCGAGCCCAGGTTGTGTCTCCGTGGGAGGAAAACGCACACACTTCGCGTCACTGCGGGCAACCCCCTGGAATCACTGGGCTACATTGGCCGCCGAATGCCCCGTCCCCGCTCGTTCACTCCGTCAGGCATCGCCGCCGCCGCGCTCACCGTCATCGACCGGGAGGGGCTGGACGCGTTGACGATGCGCTCCGTGGCGAGCGCGCTCGGCCTGGGCACCATGTCGCTGTATCGCTACGTCGAGGGCCGCGAGGCGCTGGAGTCGCTCGTGGTGGACACGGTGATGCGCGGCATCGAGCTGCCGGCGCCGTCATCGAGCGCGAAGTGGACGACGCGGGTGATGGGGCTGATGACGCGCGTGCGGGAAGCGGTGGTCCAGCACCCGGCCGTCGCGCCCCTCCTGCTCACCCGCCGCCACTCCACGACAGGAACGCTTGCGTGGGCCGAGGCGCTGCTCGGACTGCTCACGGAGGGCGGCTTCGACGGCACGGCGCGAGTCATCGCATTCCGCACGCTGGTCAGCTACGTGTTCGGCGCCGTCCAGTTGACGCACCTGGGCTCGCTGTCCGGCGAAGGCACCGCCGCGCTCGCGGAGCTGGACGTCGCCACGTATCCGCTGCTCCGGGAGACCGCGCGGCGCGCCCAGAGAATGACCCACGAAGAGGAGTTCCGACACGGCCTGGAGCTCATCCTGCGTGGAGTGGAGGAGACGGTGGCCCACCGCTGACGCGGGCCCAGGTGAGCGGCGATGTGTCCAGGCATGCCACGCTGAAGAAGTCGAGCCGCGCCAGTCAGAGCGCAACGGGCTGCATGAGGCCGGCCCTGGCCAGCAACTCGCGCACCCTCCGCGCCAGCGCCATGTGCTCGGGGTTGGCCACGGTGAAGCGCTCCGGCGTCAGGACGATGAGGGTGCCCAGGTCTTCCACCCTCTCGATGCGCACCGGAGCAGGAAGTGGAGGCACCTTGCCGCGACTCCGCGCGAGATAGGTCACCCAGCCCAGCCACATGTCCGCCTCGTCCTGCCTGGCGTCCATCGTCCGATAGGCCTCGGACATGGCCACCGCCCAGTCAGGTTCCCAGGCAAGTGCCATGCTACGCACCACCCCCATCAGCACGGGCGGTGTGAGGAGTCGCTCCGCGTTTTCTCCCTTGTAGGGGATCGACAGGACGCACGCATTGGCAGTGCTGAATTCGGCGGAGCTGCCGCAGTGCATCCTCAACGAGGCAAGGTCTGGGCCGATGCCGTCGTTGTAGGCCGAGACAGTCAGGCCCAAGTGCTCAAAGGCTGGCCCACCGGGCTCCCGATTGACGCCGCGCCGATATGCTTCCGTCAGCGTGGAGAGGTCAGGGGGCATGAGGGGGGTCTTGCGTCCCTTGCCTCGCGGCTTCGGAATCTTGTTCCAGTGAGCCAGCAACGGGTCACACGCGGCCAGCAGATTGAGGAACGTGACCGCTCGCCGGGCGCACTCTCCAGGAGACTCTCGTCGCGGCCCCCAGTAGGCACCTGCGTAGTAGGTCTCAGGGTAGGTCTTGGGCGCGGGTTGCGCGGTCATGAGGTTCTCTCCTCAGCGCGCCAGGAGCCGTGCCGGGGTGTGAACGACGGTAATATCCTTGTAGCCGTTGCCCTCAAGCAGCTTCCGGATGGCATTGGCAGCATGCTCCTCGGCAACATGCCACTCGATTCTGTTGCCCATGCCCCGAACGATGTCACGCTGCCGTTCGGCCTGGTCGATGAGATCCTGTGCTTTGCCGGAATTTCTGTACCAGTACTTGGGGGCAAGGTCGTCCTCGAAGAACGCCGCGTAGCCAGGCCCTTTGGCCTCCAGGAGCACGCCGTCTTTGAAGCCGTCGAAACGCACGCCTCCATCCTTCGTACCCATCCCCCCGACCCAGTAGGCGTCGTCGTATGAGTGACCTGAAATCTGCTCCTGGTAGGCCTGAGCGCGCTCGGACGCCCCCTTCTCTCTAGAAGGCCCCCAATTCCCAGGCCCTTTTCCGCCAGAGGGGGCCGGATGCCCCGTAGTTGTATTGGCGCGCTGAAGGATGATGGCGGCTCCGGGACCGCCACCCAACACCGCCGCCGCGCGCCCTACTGGAACCGCCACGCGCTCGATGGTCAGCGTCCCCTGCGCGGACAAGGCCAGCACTGGCACCGTGGCCTCGGCGCCCGCCAGTGCGCTTGTCACCGAGCGCGTCGAGGCGGCCGCCGTGCCCGTCGTGAGCAGGAGGTCCGTAGCCAGTTCGGCCACCGCCTCGATCTGCTCGCCCCGCGTCATGTATCGGAAGCGCTCGAAGTATTCCGGCGATGACTCAATGAGCGCGGCCACGCCAGCGGGCAGGTTCTTGACGGCGGCGATGCTGTCCATCGGATAGGTGAGAAAGTGACCCACGGAGAGCGCCAGCTTCACGACAGCGGATTCGGCTCCATCCAGTGTGCGGCCCACGTAATCCGCGTCGTCGTGGACATCCGCCAGCGGGAATCCATCCACCTCCCGCAGCGCGTCGTCCAGCGCGCGGAAGACGCCCGTGCGCCCATCGTAGAAGCGGCCCAGTTCGAAGCCGTGCGCCCGGAAGCCACCGTTGCGCCACTCCACGGAGCCCACCCGCTGTTGGGTCCCGCCACTGCGCACCCATGCGAGGCACCCGTCAGGCCGGAGTACCGCCAGATGATCGAAGCGACTCACCCGCTGAACCAACTCGGCGCGCGACACCTCGCCCTTGTCCAGAACCTCGCGCAGCATGAAGCCCACCGCGACGCGTGCCGGAAATTGCCCCAGCGTCACGTCCCTGCCCAGCAGCGCTGCCAGAAGCCGCGCCGCCTGCGGGGGCGTGAGTGGACTCCCCTTCACAGGTCGTTCGTCACGGTCCTCCATCCCCGCGTCACGAAGCAATACGTCAAAGGCGTCGCTCCGTGGACCTCGTGGAGGGAGAGTTTCCCGGGAGGTGTCCTCCACCCGTCGCTCACCAAGTGACGCGGAGCGCTGGTGGAACGTACCTTTGCGAGTAGCGGGTTCAACTCCCGAGCAGCCCGAGACAAGAACGGCGATGCACAGCATCCAGAGGCCACAACGCATTCTTCACCTCGCGCCTCCACCCTCGGAGGCCAGCGGTCTGGATGCTGGCATTCACTTCTGACAAGACGATGGGCAGCGCGGTAGGGTCCCGCATCGTCACGCAGACATGCCTCTGCAGCGGGCCCGCGCGGGCGTGTCACCCTCTCTGCATGGGCGACACGCTCGGGGTGACGACTCAGGCGGTGGCGCGCAGCGGGAACGGCTGGTTGCTCGGGCCGGCCTGCCAGTTGTTGTAGCGGCCATCCCAGTACTGGACGGTGAGCTTGGAGACGTCCACGCCGTCGAGGCAGCCCAGGTTGATGGAGCGGAAGTGGCCGCCCATCTCCTCGACGAAGCCTCCGCCGTAGCACTGGACGCCGCAGTGCTTGCAGAAGCGGCGGTAGTTGGGGCTGTCACCCACCCGGTACTCGCCCGTCTCGCTCTCTCCCTTGGTGACACGGAACTGGCTCGGCGGAACCGAGGTCGTCGTGCCGCCCATCTTGGTGCAGACGGTGCAGTTGCAGCGGTTCACCGGCGCCGCGAGGTCGAAC
The DNA here is from genome assembly GCF_013372595.1 of Myxococcus sp. AM011. NCBI lineage: Bacteria > Pseudomonadati > Myxococcota > Myxococcia > Myxococcales > Myxococcaceae > Myxococcus > Myxococcus sp. AM011. The sequence continues at coordinate 40,433 of NZ_JABXEM010000039.1, read as the reverse complement.
TCGGCCTCGAAGCGCACGGCGCCGCAGTGACAGCCGCCGACGTACGTCTTCAGGGTGGGGGACTTCTGGGGGGCGGTCTCGCTCATGGCAGGGTTCTCCTCGGTGCGGCGTGTTGATGGAGGGAGTTATGAACCCTGTCAGTGACAGGAGTATGTCAGGTTTCCGCGAGGCCCCCTGACAATCCGGCCTGAGCACGGGCACCCCATCACGCGCGCGAGCGGACGATGGCGCCCGGTGTCACTCCCAGTACCCGGCGCATGCACCGGGCCATGTGGCTCTGGTGGGAGAACCCCGCCTCCAGCGCGACCTGCCCCGTGGGCATCTCCCCACGCAGCAACAGGGTGCGGGCGAGCTCCACCCGGCGCTGAATCACGTACTCGTGGGCGGGCAGCCCCGTGGATCGCTTGAAGAGCGTCTTGAAGTGCGACGCGCTGACTCCCGCCACGCGCGCCAGTGACGCGAGCGCGAGGTCTTCGTCCAGGTGCTTCTCGATGTACTCGATGACCCGCTGGAGCTGGGACGCGGGGAGTCCGCCGCGCACCTCGGCCTCGGTCCGGTACCGGGCCAACAGCCTCGCCGCGAGCGCCAGCCCCAGGCTCTCCCGGTAGAGCAGCCCGTTGGGGAAGTCCGCGTGGGACTCCGCCTCCAGCGCCCAGGCGATGTGCTCTATCTGCTCGTCGCGGAAGTGGTGGCGCTCCTCCAGCCCCACCTTGTCCGGGTCCAACCCCATGTCCTCGGCGGCCATCCGCAAGAGCGAGTGGGGCAGCCGCAGGTCCACCGCGGTGCTCGCGTCGTCCTCCACCCAGGTGTCGGACGCGCCGGCGGGCATCAGGCTCAAGTCACCGCGCGTGCGCACCGAGCGGATGGAGCTGGAGTGGCAGGACACCCGGACGGGCTTGCCTGAATGGAGGCTGATGAAGTGGTCAGCGCTGGCGGCGTGCCGCACGTCGCCCATACGCGTCATCCGCAACTCGACACCGAGGCTGATTCGAGGACGTCGGCGCGCGTGCTCACTCATGGCCCCCGAATATAGGAACCCCCGGCTTTTCGTGCTCCCGAAACATCCGCGCGTGCGCGACCCGCGCGGAGGCCGTCGGTATTCCTTTCCCACATCCAACGCGAGGTGGCCGCGAGCGGTCCCGCCTCCAAGCAGGCGGTCGGGAGTCATGCACATGGGCAGGTACTCAGGGAAGAAGGCGGTGGTAACCGGGGGCACGGCGGGAATCGGGCTCGCGACGGTGAAGGCGCTGCTCGCGGAGGGCGCGGAGGTGCTGCTCACCGGACGCAATGAGCAGGGCCTGGACGCGGCGCGAAAGGAGCTGGGCCCCCGCGCGCGCGTGGTGCGCTCCGACACGGCGAGCCTGCGCGATATCGACGCGCTGGCCGCGCTCGTGAAGGAGAAGCTGGGCGCGGTCGACTTCGTCCTCATCAACGCGGGCTACGCGAAGCTGCGCCCCTTCGACCAGGTGTCGGAGGCCGAGTACGACGAGACCTTCGGCATCAACACCAAGGGCGCGTTCTTCACCGCGCAGCGGCTGGCGCCTCACGTCCGGGAGGGCGGGGCGTTCGTCTTCACCACCTCGGTGGCGGACGAGTCCGGTCACCCGGGCATGAGCGCCTACTCGGGCGCGAAGGCGGCGGTGCGCTCGTTCGTGCGAGTGCTCGCCTCGGAGCTGTTGCCCCGAGGTGTCCGCGTCAACGCGCTGAGCCCCGGCTTCACGAGGACCCCCACGCTGGGCGTCCACGGCGCCACGCCCCAGGAGGTGGCGGCCTTCGAGAAGGAGGGCGAGGAAATCACGCCGATGAAGCGCATCGGCTCCGCGGAGGAAGTGGCGCGCGCGGCGCTGTTCCTCGGCTTCGAAGCGACGTTCACCACCGGCGCGGAGCTGCCCGTCGACGGCGGCCTCTCGCAGCTCTGATTCGAGCCAGGGAGCAATCCAAACATGACGCCATCCATCAGTGTCATCGGCGCGGGCCGCATGGGCTCCGCGCTCATCAAGGCGTTCCTCAAGAGTGGACATGCGACGACGGTCTGGAATCGCACGCGGGCCCGCTCGGAGCCCCTGGCGGCGCTGGGCGCGCGCATCGCGGACAACGTGCGGGACGCGGTGCACACCGCCGACATCGTCGTGGTGAACGTGAATGACTACGACACCAGCGACCACCTGGTCCGGCAGGACGAGGTGACGCAGGCGCTGCGAGGCAAGCTGCTCGTGCAGTTGACGTCCGGCGCCCCCGCCCTCGCGCGTGAGCAGGCGGACTGGGCGCGGAGGCACGGCATCGACTACCTGGACGGCGCCATCATGGGCACGCCGGACTTCATCGGCCTGTCCGAGGGGACGCTCCTGTACGCGGGCCCCGCCGCGCTGTTCGAGAAACACCGACCCACGCTGCTCGTGCTCGGGGGCAACACGCAGCACGTGGGCGAGGACGTGGGCCATGCGTCCGCGCTCGACAGCGCGCTGCTCGTCCACATGTGGGGCTCCCTGTTCGGCGTGCTACAGGCCGTGGCCATCTGCCGCGCGGAGAAGCTCCCGCTCCAGACGCTGGCGACGTTCGTCAAGGCGCTGGCCCCCGTCGTCGACGGCGCCGTGGCGGACGTGCTCACCCGCGTCCAGAAGGACACGCTGGGCGCCGACGAGGCGACCCTGGCCACACTGGAGACGCACAACGTCGCGTTCCAGCACCTGCTGCACCTGTGCGAGGAGCGCGGCATCCACGATGGCATCCCTCGCGCCATGGACGCCCTCATCCAGGCGGCCTTGAAGAAGGGACACGGGCAGGACGACTTCGCGGTCCTCACCCGCGTCCTGCGCTGAGCGTCACGCGCATCACCGAGGCGCGAGTCGAGGCGGAATCCCCTCCGCGCATCACTGCCGGTGAGGTATCGGCCGTCCGCTCATCCCACCATCGCGGAGCCGCCCTCTGCATGGCGCTTGCTGGCCCATGGAGAGGGCGGTAGGGAAACGGGGCCACCACCACGAGCCAGGACTCCATGGCGCAAAAGAAGACCGCGGTCCCTCGTTCCCCCTCGAAGAAGGCGTCGACGACTCCCGCCGTCCCGCTTGAGGTCGCCTGGCGGGCGCTGGAGCAGCAGTTCCGCGAGGCCCTGGGCCCGCGCGCCACGGGGCAGTACCCGGTGGACCTGGAGCCCCTGCACGTGACCTTCAAGCAGGTCCCCGACGTCACGGGGCTCCTGCCGGACACGTATCAGCGCTTCGTCGAGGCCGTGGGCTATGGCTGGCTCAACACCGGCAAGAAGGGCCTGGCCTTCCTGCCACCCCGCTGGCGCGCACGGGAGTCACAAGGCATGGGCGAGCCGGGTCGCGCTTGGGACCGGGTGCGCTGGGAACGAGAGGCGGGCCATCACGTCTACCGCTTCCTGATGTTCGCGTCCGAGGACCGCAACGACGTCAATGGCTACTGCTTCGGCAAGAGCGAGCAGGATGGCTCGCTCGTCGTCTGGCTCGTGGAAGACAGCCTGCCGCTGCGGGAGGAGGGCCCCTTCGAGCCCTGGCTCGCCAAGAAGCTGGCGGCCCTGACCAAGGCCCTCGCGAAGCGCGGCGCCCGGCCGGAGCTGGGAGACCCGCTCGCGCTGGCGCAGGAGTCGCTCGGAGTCACACCGCCTCCGCCACCCACCTGACCCGGTGTTCCGGAACTGGGAAGCCACTTCCCAGGGTCGGGCAACCCGACGCGCGGCGAGCACGGGCCTTCACTCGACGCGCCCTGGGAGAAGAGGCATGGCTCGACCCTTGCTTCGTGCGGGGAGCCGCAGCCTTCGCCCCGGAGGGGCCTTGTCCGACATCACCCAAGACCTTCGCCTCGCCCTGAGGATGCTCGCCCGGCATCCGGCGTTCACCCTCGTCGCGGTGCTCACGCTGGCCCTGAGCATCGCGGCGAACACCGCCATCTTCAGCGTGGTCAACGCGGTGCTGCTGTCGCCCCTGCCCTTCCCCGAGCAGGACCGACTGGTGCTGGCCTGGACGCGGATGCCGAGCACCCCTCGGTGGACCGTGGCGCCCGCCAACTTCCTCGACTGGCGCGCCCAGGGCGACGTGTTCGACGGGCTCGCGGCGTTCTCCCGCCTCAGCCTCAGCCTGACAGGCGATGGCACGCCCGAGCGCCTGCGCGGCGCCAGCGTGTCCGCCAACTACTTCCAGGTGCTCGGCGTGCCGGCGGCCCTGGGCAGCGCGTTTCAACCCGTCGAGGGGGAGACAGGGCCTCGCCACGTCGTGGTGCTGAGCCACGCGCTGTGGAAGCGCCGCTTCGGCGCGGACCCTCGCATCATCGGTCGTGACGTGCGCCTCGATGACCGCGGCTACCAGGTCGTCGGAGTGATGCCGGAGCGCTTCACCCTGCCCGGCATCGGACCGCAGACGTCCACGCCGGCCGATGCACCCGAGCTCTGGGTTCCCGCGCCGTCGCACGACATCCCGCAGCTCGGCTCGGATGGGACGCTGGACCTCAGCCAGTCCCGAGACACCACCTACCTGCGCGTGCTCGGACGACTGAAGCCCGGCGTGACGATGGAGCGCGCGAGCGCGGCGATGAGCGCCGTCGCCCAGCGGCTGGAGCAGGAGTACCCCTCGAGCAACCTGCACTCCGGCATCACCCTGGTGCCCCTGCGCGAGCAGATTCTCGGCGACGTGCGGCCTGTGTTGTGGGTGCTGCTGGCGGCGGTGGGGCTGGTGATGGCCATCGCCTGCGCGAACGTGGCCAACCTCTTCCTGGTGCGCGCGGCGGCGCGGCGGCAGGAGATGGCGGTGCGCGCGGCGTTGGGCGCGGGACGCGGACGGATGATGCGTCAACTCCTCACGGAGAGCGTGCTGCTCGGCCTGCTCGCGGGCGCGCTGGGCCTGCTCCTCACCGTCTGGGGAATGGACAGCCTGCTGAGCCTGGTGCCGGCGGAGCTGCCCCGGCTCGACGAGGTTCGCGTGGACGGACGGGTGCTGGCCTTCGCGCTGTGCATGTCGCTGGGCACGGGGCTCCTCTTCGGCCTGCTGCCCGCGCTCCAGGCCTCGCGTCCGGACCTCGACGGAGTGTTGCGACAGGCGGGTGGAGGAAAGCTCGTGGGCGGCGGCCGTTCGCGCGGCGCGCTCGTGGTGGGCGAGGTGGCGCTGGCGGTGGTGCTGCTCATTGGCGCGGGACTGTTGCTGCGCAGCCTGTCGCGCCTCCAGGACGTGGACCCGGGCTTCCGCGAGGAATCCGTGCTCACCTGGACCCTGGAGCTGCCAAAGGAGAAGTACCCAGACGAGGCGCGACAGGGGGCCTTCTTCCAGCAGGTGGTGGAGCACGTGTCGGCGCTCCCGGGCGTCCGGAGCGCGGGCGCGGTGACGGACCTCCCGCTGGGAGGCGCCAACATCTGGTTCAACCTGGACATCGAGGGACGTCCGGCGCCTTCTCCCCAGGAGCGCGCGAGCGTGGGCTTCCAGGTCGTCACGCCGGGCTACTTCGAGTCGCTGGGCATCCCCGTGCGCCAGGGCCGGGACGTGACGAGCACCGACACGAGCATGTCGCAGCCCGTGGTGATGCTGAACGAGACGGCCGCGCGGCTCCACTTCCCGAAGATGGACCCGGTGGGCCAGCGGATTCGCGTGGGGGACGCGGAGACGCCCTGGCTCACGGTGGTGGGCGTGGTGGGCGACGTGCGGTACGACGGCCTCACCCAGGAGACCCGACCGGAGGCCTACCTGCCCGCGATCCAGCGCTCCCTCTTCCTCATGTCCTTCGTCGCCCGGACGGAGGCCGAGCCGATGGCGCTGGCCGCCGCGGTGCGCTCCGTCGTGGCCTCGCTGGACAAGGACCTGCCCGTGGGCGTGACGCTGACGATGGAGCAGCGCGTGGCGGAGTCCACCGCGCGGCCTCGCTTCGTGTCAGTGCTCGTGGCGGTGTTCGCGGTCCTCTCGCTGCTGCTCGCCAGCGTGGGCCTGTCCGGCGTCATGGCGTACACGGCGCGGCAGCGCACGCGGGAGATTGGCATCCGCATGGCGCTGGGGGCGCAGGCCTCGGACGTGCTGCGCATGGTGCTGGGCCAGGGCCTGCGGCTGGCGCTCGGGGGTGTCGCGCTGGGACTCCTCGGGGCCTGGGGACTGACGCGCGTGTTGTCCAGCCTGCTGTTCGACGTGAGCGCCACGGACCCCGTCGTCTTCGGCTCGCTGTCCCTGCTGGTGGCCGTGGTGGCCCTGCTGGCCACCTGGCTGCCCGCGCACCGCGCCACCCGGGTGGATCCGCAAGTGGCCCTGAGAAGCGAGTAAGCGCTGAGAGTCCAGCACTCACCCTGCCCGTGAAGGAGGTGACGCCACGGGGCGCTTGAGGCTTGGAGGGCGGTCGTTAGATTGCCTCGCATGGCTGACAACTTCGACCCCATCGACGGCGCTCGCGCGAACATGATTCTGGAGAGCCTGCTCGACACGCCGTTCAGCGAGGACGACGAGCACCTCCAGTTCCTGCTGCGCCAGGGGGACCTCGCCTTCGAGGGGGACTTCGAGATGGAGCCCAACGAAGTCGTCATCGTCGTGGGGAACCTGACGGTGACGGGCTGCCTCGCGGACCAGTTCTACAACGAGGACGACTTCTCCAAGCTGTACGTCCTGGGGAACGTGAGCGCGCGGGACATGGTCTGTGGCTCGGAGGTTCGCGTGACGGGGAACCTCACGGTGGAGAACGTGCTCTACGCCAACTCGTTCGACGTGGACACGCTGGGCGTGAGCGGGAAGCTCAGCGCGAAGGTGTTCATCGAGGATGGACACCAGGTGGAGTTCGGCGCGCTCCAGGTGGGCACGCTCATCTCCGACGACGCGTCGTGGCGCGAGGTGAAGCCGGAGGCCGTCATCGGCGACTTCGCGACGGTCCTCCAGTCCCACATCCTCAGCGAGGACGGACAGGTGGTCCTCGGGGATGCGCTCCATCAGGAGCTGAAGGCGGGCCGCTCCGTCCTGCTCTGAGCGGCCCGGGCCCGGGACTCAGGGCGCGTCTGGCAGCGCGTACTCGAACACGTAGGTGTGGCCACCCTTCTCGTCGATTTGAATCTGCATCGAGCCGGTGAGGCCCTTGAGCTCGTCCGTTCCGGAGTCGGGGACGACGAGGATGGTGAGCTCGGGTGCGCCGCGGGTCATGCGCCCGGTGTGATGGATGGAGAAGCTGCCCTTGCGGCCCTGGAGGCTGCCGGTGACTCGCTCCATCGCGACGTAGGCGCCCGACTTGCCGTCATCCATCGTCGCGAGCATCTGCCCGACGCCCGTGCCCTCCAGGTCGCCGTGGTAGCGCTTGTCGATGGACATCCGGCCGATGGGCGAGGCCGCCGCGCCTTCGTCCGGCGCCAGGGGCTTCACCTTGACGTCGAAAGGTCCCTGCACACGCTTCGTCATGTTCGTCTCGCTCCCTGTCCGTGGGGAAACCGTGGCCTGACTGCCCGCGCATCCCTGCGCGAGCACGGCGCCGAGCACCCACGTCCACATCATCGTTCTGGCCTTCATCATGGATGGCCCCTCATCGAGTGGCCCACCCATACCGGTGCCCGTTTCCGGTCGATTGCAAAAACGCGACACGCCGACAGAATGCGCGCCGGTGAGTCGCCCTCGCATCGATGCGCCCCGTGGAGTGCTTCAGCGCCCAGCCCCCGAGGGCAGGATTGCGCACGAGCGCTTCGCGCCCTCGCCTGACCTGGAGGCCTTCGTCCAGCACTTCTGGACGGTGCGCTGGGACTTGCGTGGGGAGCCACCGCTGCTGGCGGAGACCCTGCCCCACCCGTGCGTGCACGTGGTGTTCGAGCGGGGACAGGCGCGCATCGCGGGGGTGCAGTCGCGTCGGTTCCGCCGCAGGCTGCAGGGCCAGTCCCGGGTGTTCGGCATCAAGTTCCGTCCCGCCGCCTTCCAGCCCTGGCTCAAGGGCCCGCTGTCGCGGCTCACGGACCGCACGGTGAGCCTGCACTCCGTATTCGGCCGGGACAGCATCGCGCTCAAGGACGCCATCCTCGCGGAGCCGGACGTGCGCCGGTGCATGACGCTGGCCCAGGACTTCCTGCGGCCTCGCCTGCCGCTCATGCCCGAGCCGATTGCCCGGTTGAGGGATTTGGTGGAGCGGCTCGCGGTGGACACGACGCTCACGCGGATGGAGCAGGTGGCGGCGCTCGCGGGGTTGGAGCCACGCAACCTCCAGCGGAGATTCAGCGCGGCGGTGGGCGTGAGCCCCAAGTGGGTCATCCAGCGGTATCGCTTGCATGAGGCCGCCGAGCAGCTCGCGCGACCGGATGCCCCCGACATGGCGAGCCTGGCGCTCCAGCTCGGCTACTTCGACCAGTCCCACTTCATCCGGGACTTCAAGGCGCTCGTGGGCCGAGCACCCGGGCAGTACGCCGCCCAGGCAGCGGCCGCGCGTGGGAAGCGCGCCTCCCGCTAGGAACCCGAGACGCGGCGTCACGGACTGCGATTGCCTCTCGTACTTCACGACAGGCCGCGGGGGCTTCGGATCGACGGCATTCACCACAAGAACCATCTGCGCGGTGTGCAGGAGGCGGGGGCAAAGCCAAGCTCCAGCACCCATTCGTCAAGTCCAGAATCGGGTGCTGGGAAGGCGTTTCCAGTGGGACCAGGATGCGCCGGCCGGAGCAGAAGGCTTGGGTGAGAGCACTGTCAGGCCCTTCAGGTAATTCTTCGGAATGGACCTGCTGAAGAGGACCAGCTCCAGGAGAAATCCCATTGAAGCTGCGCCCGACGGTGCTGGTCGCGATTCTCGCCGGATGTTCCACGACTCACGGAACAGGTGGGTCCGGTTCCGACCCATCTCCAGGAGTCCAACCAGCGACGAAGAAAGAGCTGCCCTGGATTCCGGTGCTCGGCGGGCGAATGAAGACGACCCTTTTCTACGGTCCCTGGCAGTGCAGACAGGAGTTCATGCGAACATGCCAGCGTGAATGCGCTCGGGTCATGGGCTGCATGTGGTTGGCCGACATCAAGCTGGAATGGGAAGGTCGATTGGTCGCCCCACCGCTTCCCGTCAAAGCTGGCAGTCGCTACGGCATCTTCCACTGCTGCTGCGACCATCCCAAGCTGACGCCAGACAAGAACGAGGAGGAGCGGAGGTTGTGGGAGAACTTCCGAACTTCCTTCCGAAAGGACTGGAGCAAGAAGTTCGGAGACTGGCCTGAAGAGGAAGGTGTCGCCTGGCCCGGGCACCACATCCGGGACCTTCTTCATGGCGGAGATCCGGTGGACCCCAACAACATCATCCCCGTGAAGCCGGGCGTGCATACCGTCTTCAACAAGGCGTATCCCGCCTGCTACGGAGGTCAGCCACCCTGGAATACAGTGGGGCCCAATCTTCCCTACTCGGACCACTGACGATGGCCACGCCCATGAGCAGCCTGCTCGAAGAGGTCTCTCGCGAGCACTTTCCCTATTCGCCCGCCGCGCCCGAAGAGGTCGATTCGTTCGAACGCCGGGTGGGCTGGAAGTTGGACCCCGACCTGCGCGCCTTCTACCTGCACTGCAATGGAGCGGAGCTGGTTGAGCGGCTACCAGAGACGCCTTACCGCGTCCTGCCGTTGCACAAAATCACACGGGCGAGGGTGGCCATCTACGGCGAGGATGACGACAAGTGGGGACCGGCCTCGGTGTACGCGCTCTGCGATGTGCAGGACGGCAACTACGTTCTGGTGGACGTGGCCCGACAGGAGAATGGCCGCTACCCCCTCTTCGACGGGAACCACGAAGCGTGGCCGGACCCGGCCTACTGCAAGCAGATCGCCAGCTCCTTCTCGGAGTTTCTGGAGCGGGTGCTACGCACCCGGCGCGGCCTCTACTGGCTGGGGTAATGAAACAGCGAGGCGAGCGTGGAGTGCCCCTCCGCCACTCCCCGCCCGCCCCGCCTTTCTTCACGTCAAGAGAGCGCCGCCCCGGGCGGCGGGCTCCCCGTCCGTCACTGGAACAGCAGGCAATAGGTGTCGAGCCCGTAGAAGTCCGACGGCACGAACGGGTTCCACGTCTGCCGCACGAAGTAGAGGTGACGCCCGTCCACGCTCAGCGACGGGTGGAACTCGTCCTTCTCCGTGTTCACCGCCGGACCCAGGTTGATGGCCTTGGTGAAGCGGCCACCGATGTTGATGCTCGCGTACAGGTCGCCCAGGCCATGACCCTCCGGCCGGTTGAGCGAGGCGAAGATGAGCACGCGGCCGTCCGCGGAGATGTGCGAGTTGTACTCCCAGTAATCCGGGCTGTTGACGCCGGTGCCCAGCTTCTCCGCGGGCGCGTAACCAGGGCCGCGGCGCTCCGCGCGGTAGATGTTGAAGTCCGAGTCGAACGTGCCGCTGGCGAAGTACACCGTCCCATCACGCGTCGCGCTGACGTAGAGTTCCTGACGGTCCGAGTTCACGTTGGGGCCCAGGTGTTGCGGCGTGCCCCAGCTCCCATTCGCCTGCTTGTGCACCACCCACAGGTCCGAGTCCGCGCGCTCCTCGGTGCCCGTCACGGGACGGGTGGACGAGAAGAACAACGAGTTGCCATCCGGCGTGAGGAACGGGTCCGTGTCCAGGTACGTGCCAGAGAAGGACACCAGTTGCCCCGGGGTGAAGTGGCCGTTCACCTTGCGCGTCTCGTAGATGGCCTGGAACGGCGCCTCCGCCGCATCCACGTGGTAGTACGCCGTGTTGCCGTCCGCGGAGACGGTGAGCCGGTACTCCGAGCGGTCCGGAAGGGAGACCTCTCCCGGAGCGAAGATGCTGCCGCCCGCGGGGCAGGTCATGAACCGCAGCGCCTCGCTGGACACCTCGTGCGCACCGAGCGCCTCCGCCACCTTGGCGGACTCCGGCTCCTGCGCGGCGCACGCCATCGTCATGGAGGACATGGCGACGAAGAGGCTCAGAGACCACGACTTCCCAGGGATGAAACGATTCATGCGACGTCTCCTTGTGATGGAGACACAGTCGCCCGACCTCCCGACGCTCGCGATGGAGTTGTGACGAACGGCGGAGGTCCTGGGGCGAACGGTGGAACCGCCGCCCCACCCCGCTCAGGAGGGCAGGTCCAACGCCCGCTGGAGCCGGGCGCGGTAGCTCCGGCCTGACGTCAGCTTCGTCCCATCCCGCAGTGTCAGCACGAACTCGCCAGGAGGCAGCGGCTCCACCTCCTCGATGCGGTCCACCCGGACGATGAGCGAGCGGTGCGCACGCACGAAGTCCTTCGGGTCCAGCTTCGCCTCCAGCGCATTCATCGTCTCACGCGCCAGGTACGACTGCTTGCCCAGGTGGACGGAGACATAGTTCCCCTCCGCCTCCAGGTAGTCGATGTCCTCCACGCGCAGGAAGCGCATCCGCCAACCCACCTTCGTCACCAGCTTCGTCGCGTACGGCTCCGACGCGGGAGGCAGGCGCTGCGACAGCGCGTCCAGCCGCTCGATGAGGTCCGCGTCCAGCTCCGTGGCCCCGGTGCGGCGGCGCTCGCGCACCCGAGAGAGGCTGAGACGAAAGCGCTCCCGGTCAAAGGGCTTGAGCAGATAGTCGAGCGCGTTGGCCTCGAACGCCTGCACCGCGAAGTCCCGGTGCGCCGTCACGAAGATGACCGCCGGCTGCTGCTCCTGGGCCACCGCGCGCAGCACGCCGAAGCCGTCGGGCTCCGGCATCTGCACATCCAGCAGCACCAGGTCCGGGCGCTCCTTGCCGATGGCGGCGATGGCCTCGACGCCATCGCGACACTCGCCGATGACAGCCATGTCCGACTCGCCCGCGAGCAGCTCCTTGAGCCGCTCCCGGGCCAGGGGCTCATCGTCGACGATGAGCACGCGGATGGGCTGCGTCATGTCGCCGGCTCCGTCCGGAAGGGAATGGCCAGGGACACCAGCGCCCCGCCCTCCGAGCGCCCGCGCAGCTCCAGCCGGTGGTCCGGGCCGTAGAGCTGGACGAGCCGCTCCCGCGTAATCCACAGGCCCTTGCCACTCCCCGAGGCCTTGGGGGCCGTCGACTCGCGCAGGCCGACGCCGTCGTCACGGACCTCCAGGAGCAGCGCCGGTCCCTCGCGCCGGGCGGACACCGTCACCGTGCCCGGAGCGGAGCGCGGGGCGATGCCGTGCTGGATGGCGTTCTCCACCAGCGGCTGGAGCAACAGATGCGGCACATGGGCCCCGAGCGTGTCCTGCTCGATTTCGTGCTTCACCTGGAGCCGGTCCGTGAAGCGCACGCCCTGGATGTCCAGGTAGAGCTGCAGGGTGCGCAGCTCGTCCCGCAGCGTCACCTCCTCGCGGCCCGCCGCATCCAGCGTGCCCCGCAGCAAGTCGCTGAGCCGGGCAATCATCCGCTCGCTGCCCATCGGGTCCCGGTGCACCAGGGCGGAGATGGAGTTGAGCGTGTTGAAGAGGAAGTGCGGGTGGAGCTGGGACTTGAGGACGTGGAGCTGCGCGCGCGCGAGCTGCGTGTCCCGCAACCGGACCTGCTCCGCGTAATAGAGGGCGTGCGCCACGCCCAGGAGCGTCAGGTAGATGAACGGGTTGTAGAGCAGCGCATGCTCCAGCACCGCCGTATACGCGGGGGGCGCGTCGTACCAGTGGAAGTACGGGTCCAACGCGTAGATGACCGTGGCGCGGAAGAACGAGACGGCGAGCGCACCGCCCACGTGCAGGGCGAGACGAGAGCGCCAGCGACGCCGCTCGAAGGGGAAGCGCAGGCCGAAGTACACGACGGCGACGGTGATGGGCGCCCACAGCGCGGTGGCGAAACCCTCCGTGAGCAGCGCATGAGACCAGGACACGCCCCGGACGGAGTGCGCCTCACTGGAGGCCGCCAGCCCCTGCAAGGTCCAATAGGCGAAGGCCCCCACCCACAACATCCAACCGCGTCCGCGTGACATGGCCTCAAGGTACACGGACTCTCGCCGGCTTTCACACCCACCCCCATCTCCCCTCTGAAGGGCACGCTCGCGCACATGAGTGAGCAGGCAGTCTCGCCTCCACCCAGCAACTGTTATTTGCCGGACCTCAAGCAATCCAGTGACAATAGCCACATGTCACTATCACGCACGCTCTTCGTCTCGCTCGCGGTGGTCCTTCTGGGGTGCTCCGGGTCGTCGGGTGACTCGGGAAAAGAGGAGTCGCCCGAAGATGAGTTCGGAGTGGCGTCCATCAGCGACGCTGGAACGCAGGACGCGGGGATACCCGACGCGGGGCCAGCCGACGCGGGTGACAGCCTCGCGGGGCTGACCCGCATCGCCGCCGCCGAGTACCAGTTGTTCTACCTGGTGGATGGCCGCGTGCTGGGCATCGGCTCCAACCGCGCGGGGCAGCTCGGCGTGGGCCACTCCAATCCGTACAACCAGGTCCCGTCCGTCGACATCGCCCTGCCCCAGGGGCTGCTCTTCAAGGACGTGGCGGGCGGCGGCTTCCAGAGTCTCGCGCTCGATGTCCAGGGCCGCGTCTGGACCTTCGGGCAGAACCTCTACGGGCAGCGAGGCGACGGCACCACGAACGACTACCCCAACCGCGCGACGACGCCGAACAACGGCCAGCCGTACCTCATCCTCCAGGACTCCACCGGCGCGACGTTCGACAACGTCGTCGCGGTGCGCAGCGCGCTGCTGTTCAACATGGCGCTGAAGGCGGACGGCTCCGTCTGGGTGTGGGGCATGAGCGGCACGGCGATTGGCAACACGCTGGGCATCGCGGGAGATGGAAACCAGGCGCCGCGCAACATCACCCGTCCCACCCGCGTCCCGCTCCCGCAGGGCGTGCGAATCACCGCATTCACCACCAACGACAACACCATCTTCGCGCTGGATGACACCGGCAAGGCGTGGGCGTGGGGCGGAGGGTCCGCCGCGGAGAACCTGGGCACGGGCAATTACGCGGGCTATGCGCAGCCGAACCCGCTGACCATCCCCGTCAAGGTGAAGGAGCTCGCCGCGGGAGGCAGCCGCTGGGCGGTGGCGCTGGACGAGAACGGGAGCCTGTGGGGCTGGGGCATCCAGGGCACCTTCCTGGGCATCGGCAGTCCGACGGGCGGCTGGATTCCCAAGGCCACCCCGGTCCAACTGTCGTTCCCCGAGTTCGGCTCGCGCAAAATCGTCCACGTGTCCGCGTGTGGCCATGCCACGCACGTGATTCTGGACGACGGCTCGCTGTGGGGCTGGGGCGACAGCGCGATGGGCGAGGTGGGCAACGGAGTGATGCTGAACTTCGCCACCTACCACACGCCGTACAGCTGGGACTGGTCCAACTACCAGATGATGGTCTTCCGTCCCGTGCAGATTGCCCCGGGCGTCACCTTCAAGGCCCTGCACAACACCGCGCAGTCCTTCTACGGCTACGCCACGGCGACGGATGGAACCATCTACTCCTGGGGCCGGAACAAGACGGGCGTGCTGGGCAATGGCGTGCGGCCTACCGGTGACGTGGCGGGCCGGCCGGACAGCTGGAACGTGGCCACCGCCACGCCCGTGCCCGCGCACCTGCTGACCACGGGCACGGACGCGCCGTCGCTGTAGCGCGCCGTCAGTCGTTCAGCACCACGGCCAGGCCGTGGGAGAAGGGCTGGGCGGAGGCGAAGCGGGGTGTCACCGCCCAGCTTCCGTCCGGGCGCAGGTAGCCGAACCTGCCATCCTGCTTCACGGCCGCCAGCCCTTCGGAGAACGCGCCATTCACCGCCTGGAAGCGGGGCTCGATGACCATGGCCCCCTTCTGGTCGATGAAGCCATACACCCCCTTCACCTTCACGGGCGCGAGCCCCTCGCGAAACGCACACTCCGTCAGGCTCTCGTCCCAGTTGGAGAAGCCAGGCTCCAGCACCCAGGCGCCGGACGCGTCCACGAAGCCGAACTTCTTGCCCTTCACGACGAGCGCCAGCCCATCCGAGAAGCGGCCCATCGTCTTGAAGTCGAAGCTGGCGAGACACTGGCCCTTGGGGTCGATGAGCCGGCTCTCCTCACCCGGGGGACTCTTCTTCAAGACGACGTGCGCCTTGCCGTCGACGAAGGGCCGGGCGAGTCCGCCGCCGAACCCGTCCAGCACCACCTCGCCCTTCCGGTCGATGTACGAGTCAGAGCCCTTCGCCCCCGCGCGCATCACCGGCGCGAGCCCCGAGCCGAAGCGCCCCACATTCGCGTAGGTGGCCCCGGCCACGACGTACTTCGTGAAGTTCGCCTTGAACTCCACCGGCAACACGAGCGTGCCCTTCACGTCGATGAAGCCCTCGTCCGTCAGGGCCATTCCATCGCTGAAGCCCGTGAAGGCGCGCTTCACCTTCAGCGTGGCCTGCCCCTTCACGTCGATGAAGACCCAGCCATCGAAAGCGGGCATGCGGGCGTGGCCCTCGTTGAAGGTGAAGGGCGTGCCATGGGGGCTGGGGATGACCAGCTCCCCCTTCGTGTCGATGAAGCCGTAACGCGTTTTCACGCCAGGGACCCTACCGTCCGGGCCCTCGCGCGTCGACGCTCACGGCCGCGTGCAGGAGCGCCCACCGCCCGCGTGATACATGAGGTCCTGGTAGACGGTTTGCGCGAGGATTTGCGTCTTGCTCTCCAGGCGCTGCACGGTGACACCTCCGCGCTGGAGTTCGAAGACAGGCGTGGTGCCGGGCACCAGCGGCGCCTGGAAGGCCGTCACTCCCGCGCTCGTCACGTCCAGCGTGCGAACGTCGGTGCCCTGCGTGATGACCAGCCGACCCGGCTCCTTGAGGAAGGCGAGCAGCTCCACCTGGTTGGACGCGGCGACCCCGCCCCTCAGCTTCATGGCGCGCGCCGTCTGTTTCGCGGCGTTGAAGGGCGCGTCCGTGCGGTGCCGACGGTGGGTGTAATAGAGCGTGTCGCGGACGATGGTGGGGCGCTGTCCCGTCTTGAACCAGGTCGTGTAGTACGCAATCCAATCCATGATGACGTAGCCGCGCTCCTGCGACGCCGTCATCCACGACTCGCCGTAGTCCGTCAGCGTGAGCAGCGTCATCCAGTCCGCGTCGCCCTCCATCGCCTTCTCGAACTGCGAGCGGAACGCCAGGCTGTTCTGCGCCTCCCAGTACACGCGGCTGCTGTTCTCGCTGTCGGTGAGCTTGTGGCGCACGTCCTCGAACGCGACGGGGGACATCCACAGCTTGCCGCGACGGTGAGACTCCACGCTCCAGCGGCGCATGTTCTCCCCGGACTGCGCGGTGCGCTCGCCCCACGTGGAGAAGCCCGTCACCAGGTTGTTCCACTCCGCGTACTTCGTCACGTCGCCCGTGTACGACAGGAGCGGCCAGTACGTGACTTGGATGCCCTGCGCCGCGAGCCGCGTCTTCAGCTCCGTCCAGAAGGCCACCGACTTGCGCTCCGGGTTGAAGCTGGCCAGGACGATGGCCCCGTTGAGCTTGTGCACGGACGGGTGCTGGGCCACGGAGGCAATCATCGACACCAGTCCGTCCGTGGTGCCTTCGGCCTCGGTGGGGAAGTCCGGGCTGAGGACGATGCGGAACTCCGGGTCCACGGCCGCGGCGGCGGCGAGCATGACGGTGAGCTGATTGTTCCGCGTATCGGACGAGACTCGATACGGGTGCTCGTAGAGGAAGCCGTCCATGCCGGAGGCAATCGCGCGGCGCACCTCCGTCTCGAAGTCACGCTGCCGCCACGCGCTGTCGGCCCAAGGGGCTCGGGGCAGCGGCCTGTCCCTCATCAGTCCGCCGATGTTGGCGTACTCGCCATTGCGCGACTCGGGCGTCATCCAGCCCGTCCAGTAGTCCGACGCGGGCTGCGCGTTGTCGATGGAGATGGGGAAGATGGGGTAATAGAAACCGAAGACCTTCTTCGGCGCCGCGCGCAGCGCCGCCGTCGTGGGCATGTCGAACGGGTAGCACTCGGAGATGGGCGTCGGCGCGGGCGCCGTGGGGAGCACGCCCGCCTCGGGTGCTCCGTCCTCGGAGGGAAGCGACTCGTCCGCAGCGCCTCCCGCGCAGGACATCGAGAGCAGGGGCGCTAACAAGAACGCGGCAAGCCGCGCCCTGGAGAAATCCATGGCGATGCGCATCGGTCGACCTCGAGGTGCGCTTCATCCGGGGGGACGAAGTGAGGGGGTTATCCTCGGGACACGGGAGGTCTCTCGATGGCGCGCTCTTTCGCGCTTTTCCTGCAACTCATTGAGCCGCGCGACACGTCGGCGTGCTCACGTCATGGCAGCAGTGATTCCTTGCGCTTCAGCTTCTTGGCGAGCGTGGTGTAGGACCACTCGCCCTCTTCATCCACCAGCCCCTTGGCGAGCAGCTTGCTCAACTGGGGGCCCATCTCGCTGGAGTGGCCGATGAGGTGATGGTCCGCGCGCACCTTGTCGATGGCGTCGTCGCGGTCATCCGAGACGACGAGCCGGGCGGACAGCGTGTCGGCGTAGGAGGAGTAGTCGTTGTAGTAGGTCCACGCCACACCCTGGAGGGAGAAGTCCCCCAGCACGACAATCTCTCCGTGGAAGAGGAGGTTGTGAGCCTTGAGCGAGCCGCCGACGAAGAGCAGTGAGTAGTCGAAGCCCTCGTGGATGATGTTGCCCTCCACCACCAGGTCTCCCGCGACGAGCAGGCGGCCCTGGTCCTCCAGGATGAGGTTGCCGTTCACCGTGACACTCTTCGCGTCGAAGGTCAGGTCCTGGCCCTCGGAGAGGGTCAGGCCTTGGGCCACCTGCTTCACTTCGGCGGAGGGCGACAGCTTCGCCTTGAGCGCGGCTCGCTTGCCGGCCGAGCCTGCTTGTGCGTGGAGCGAGCCTTCCTGCAGCAACTTTTCGAAGAGCGTCATGTTCACAGGCTAGAAGTCCACCCGGGAGCTGACGAGCGAAATGTCCTGGCTGGACCTCCCCGGGAAGCCTCGGCCGTCCGGCTCCGGGTATACTGGGGACTCGGCCGGGAAAACGGTGTGAGGTCTGCGTGGCATCAACCAGGACTGTCCGATGGGTTTCGACGCTCGAGAGTGTGCGTGCTCGGGGCGTGACCGCCCAGGGAGCGCTGCTTGCCTGCGCGTTGCTCTTCGCCCATGCGGCGGGTGCGCAGACCACGGAGGATCGGGCCTACGTTGGCGTCACCTTCGCGCGCGGCACCGAGATTGGCTCACAAGGCGGCAGACTGGATGAGCGCAGGCAGTTGGACCTGCGCATCCCCCTCCCGCCCTTGTTCCTCGGCCGCACGGTGCTCGTGCCCTCCTTCGGCTACGAGACGCGCTTCATGGGACTGGAGCAGCACGGTCCGCTGGCGGATGTGTCGGAGGAGGAGCTGGGTCGGCAGTTCCATCGCTTCCAGCTCGGGCTCACGCTGATTCGTCCGCTCTCGCCCCGGTGGATGCTGGTGACGGGCGCGGTGGCGAACACTCGCACGGACTTCAAGAGCTCCTTCGACTTCGGGTTGGACACCTCGTGGGTGGGCTTCGCCATGGCGAACTACCTGATTGGTGGAGACCCGGACGTGCGGCTGACGTTCGGCCTGGTGGCGCTGTATCCGTTCGATGCCACGCCCGTCGTCCCCATGATTGCCTTCGCGTACCGCAAGGGGCCGTACATCCTGGAGGTGGGGCTGCCTCGGCTCGCCATGTTGTACAAGGTGGGCACCGGGCTGGAGCTGGGCATCACCGGCATGTTCGACCAGCAGGTCTTCCGCTCTCGCATCCCGTATGACGGGCAGGGCCCCATGCCGCAGTACATCCGTGAGACGGCGCTGCGCTTCGGCCCCACGGTGAATGCGCGCCTGGGCAATGGAAACCTCTGGATCAGCTCGTCCATCGGGCTCGACCTCCTGAACGACTATGCGCTGCTCGACAAGGACCGGGACCGGGTGGAGATGGGGATGCTCCAGTCCACGGGCCCGGCGCCCTATCTGAGGGTGTCGCTCGGCTGGCGTCCGCCGCGTCGTGCGAGGGAAGCCGTCCGGCCCATCGGCGGGCCGCCGGAGCAGGCTCCGCCGCAGGGCAACTCCCCCTCGCTCATCCGATGAAGGGCGTGAGCGCCTTCAACCAGACGACGACAGCGGCCGCGCCCGCATCGGGCACACCGAGCGCCCTGCTTCCCAGATAGCTGGCGCGTCCGAGCCGGGGCTGCATGCGCGTGGTGGCCTCCGCGCCTCGCGCTCCTTCGTGCACCGCCGCGGCCCAGGCTTCAGCGGTCGACGTTCCAGCCTTCAGCTCTCGCGCGAAGGCATCGGCCGCGGGCTTGAGCGCATCCAGCATCGTGCGGTCTCCGGGCTTGGCGCCGCCAAGCTGCGCCACCGCGTCGACGGCGAGGACGAACGCGTCCGCCCAGGCCGGAGCATTGGTGGAACTCTCGGAGAGGCGACGCGCGGCGCGCAACAACGCGGTGGCGTAGAACGGCCCCGAGCTTCCGCCGATGGCACGCCGCAGGGCATCGCCGATGGCCGTGAGGGCCCGTGGTGGATTCGTCCACGAGGACTCGGGCAGGGCGCGAATCGCCGCCGCGCCGCGCGAGAGGCTGAGGCCCAGGTCTCCATCTCCCGCCGCGCTGTCGAGTTCGGTGAGGCGGGCTTCACTCGCTTCGAAGGCGGCGGCGACGGCGTGCGCGGCGTCCCTCACCCGCTCCATTCCAGGCTGACGAGTCTCCTGGGTGAGAGGCGCGGACGGCGTGACGGCGACGGGCCGGGCGGGGCGCTCCGGTGCGAGCCGGCCCTCGCCTCCCCAGGCGGGAGCGGTCGTCCTGGCGTCGAGCCAGCCCAGGCGCGCGTCATCCAGCTTCAGCACGGACAGGGAGCAGCCCGGCATCTCAAGCGCGGAGAGGAACGTCCCAGTCCACGCGCGCTCCACACGCAGGCCGCGCTCGCCCAGAAGTGTCAGGGCGCGGCGCGTGACGATGGCCAGCTCCATGGGGGGCGTGCCGCCCAGTCCATTGACGAGCAGGGCCACGCGGGTGCTGGCGCCGAAGCTCCGGTCCTCCAGGATGATGGAGAGCAGCGACTCCACCAAGGCATCAGCGGCCACGAGCGGGGCGCGGCGCACGCCCTGCTCTCCGTGGATGCCCAGTCCCAGCTCGATTTCGTCATCGCCCAGGGTGAAGCCGGGACGGCCCGCCGCCGGCACGGTGCACGGACCGAGCGCGACGCCCATGGTGCCCAGCTCCGCCGAGGCCGCCTGGGCTTCTCGGAGCACGTCCTCGAGGGACAGGCCCGCCGCCGCGGCGGCTCCCGCCACCTTGTGCACCAGCACGGTGCCAGCGATGCCGCGACGTCGCGCGGGCTCGACGGTATGGCGCAGGGCGACGTCATCGGCGACCACGACGACCTCCACGGGGATGCCTTCCGCGCGGGCCAGCTCGGCGGCGAGGCCGAAGTTGAGCCGGTCACCGGTGTAGTTCTTCACCACGAGGAGCGAGCCCGCGGGGCCTGACACCGCGCGAATGGCGGCGAGCACGGCGTCCGTGCTGGGCGAGGTGAACACATCCCCCGCCACCGCCGCGTCGAGCATGCCCGCGCCGACATAACCCGCGTGCGCGGGCTCATGCCCGCTGCCACCACCGGAGATGACGGAGACCTTGCGCTGCGCGGGGTCGGCCGGTGTGTCGGCGCGGATGACCACCGTCTCGTCGTCGAGCAACACCTGCCCCGGAGCGAGCGCGACGAACCCCTCCAGCATCTGCCTCACGACGGCCCTGGGCTCATTGACGAGCTTCTTCACCGGTTCCTGCTCCTTCGCCGCGGCGGCGGACGGACTGAACGGCGGGAGTAGAGCACGGGCGTTCCAGCACGGCGTTGGGAGGAGAGGCACGCCGGTGGGGTCCGCGTCGGAAACGTCCGCCAACCATCGCCGCGCCACCATACGGACCCGGCCAGTGAGATGGGTCATCTGGCTCCCTTCGGGAGGGATTTCATCCCCGCCCCTTCCCCGAGGTAGAAATCGCTTGCCGGGCCGGGTCGGAGGGACCTAGCTAGGGCTCGGGGAGCGCATGTCCTTTCTCGTCATCCTGCTGACCGCGGGATTCTTCACCATCCTCTTCTCCCAGTTCGGGCATCGACTTCCCGCGAGGAACTCGCTCATCTGGTGGTTGGTGGCGCTGTTCCTCCTGACCACCGTCATCAATCCCGACCTGTTCCGCCCGGTCATCCGGGTGCTGGGCATCGAGCTCGTCAGCAACTTCGTGCTCGGCGGGATGATGATGTTCCTGTTCTTCCAGATGGTGGAGCAGCAGGCGGAGAACCGGCGCTTCTCGCGGCAGATTGTCGAGCTCACCACCAGCTTCGCCGCCCAGCTGTTTCCCAAGGAGGCCGCGCGGCACCTGGCTGGCGAGGGCCGCAAGGTGCTCATCCTCCTGCCCTGCTTCAACGAGGCCGGCTCGCTGCCGGAAGTCCTCCCCCGGCTCGCAGCGCTCCAGGAGCGGAGCACGGGTGAAGAGCGCTTCGCCTTCTGCGTGGTGGACGATGGCTCCCTGGACGACACGCCTCGCCTGCTCGCCTCGCTCGCGCCCCTGGGCCACGTCACCCACAGCACCAACGTCGGCGTGGCTGGGGCGCTCTTGACGGGCTTCAAGCTCGCGCGGGCCCTGGACGCGGACCATGTCGTCCAGTGCGACTCCGACGGCCAGCACCCCATCGAGGAGATTCCCCGGCTGGTGGCGCTCGCCCGTCAGCGGGGCGCGGACCTCATCATCGGCTCGCGCTTCGTGCCGCCGGAGCCCACGGCCAACGCGGTGTCCAATCCCCTGCGGAGCACCACCCCGCTGCGGCGCACGGGCGGAATGCTCGTCACGCTCGTACTGGGTCTGTTCGGCCGGCAGGCGCGGGTGAGCGACCCGACCTCCGGCTTCCGCGTCTACTCACGGCGAGCCGTGCGGGAGCTGCTGCGCGCGATGCCGGACGAGTATCCGGAGCCCGAGTCCATCGCGCTGCTCGCCCTGCGCGGACTGCGCATCCAGGAGGTCCTGGTGGAGATGACGCCGCGCACCCAGGGCGTCTCCAGCTTGAGCGGCCTGAAGAGCATCCGGTTCATGGTCAAGGTCACCACCGCCCTGCTGGGGCTGCGCGTCCGCTCACTGGTGGGAGGCTGAGCGCATGGCGACGCTTCGTGAGCGGCTCGACCGGGCGCTGAGCAGGCTCGACAGCCCCGGCTCTTCTCCCGAGTCCGCCGGCCCGGCCTCATGGCTGGTGCTGGCGCTGGTGCCCGGTCTGGCGTTGTTGATGTCCGGTGCCCTCCGCGCGGCGCTGCGCTTGAGCATCACCGCGTCGCTCGGGCTGGCGGTCGCCCTGCTGGCGGGCGGCGTGGTCCTGGCCGCGCTGACGGGAGGGCTTCGCGTGAGGCGGGGATGGCACGTCCTCCCAGCACTGCTGGTGCTGGGGACCCTCATGGTGGCGGCCCTCCAGGCGCTCCACGCCTCCGCCTTCGACGGCCTGATGTCCGTGGGCGGCGGGGACGCGGGCAACCACGTCGCCCTGCGGCGCGCGTTCGTCGAGAGCGCTCCAGACGTCTACCAGCAGTTCGTGTCGTTCTACGCCTTCACGCACTGGCTGGACGTCTTCCTCGGCTTCGACGCCTTCGAGTCGTTCCGGGCGGGGTTCTACGCCATCCCCTTCCTGCTGACGCTCTGCATGCTCGCGGCCCTCCTGGCGATGACCCACCGTCAAGAGGAGGCGGGAGTGCCGGGAGCGCGTGTCGCGCCGTGGCTCCTGTTCGCGGGATTGATGGCGGCGACATCCATCCTCTTCCCCGTGCTCCACTACCACCAGGCCGACGGCTTCTACGCCCACCTGTTCGGCCTGGTGCCCACGCTGCTGGGGTGGGTGTTGTTCGGGTTCTTCACCTCGCGGCTCTTGCGCATCGGAGCCCTGCTCTTCGCCGTCGTCCTCCATCGCTACACCTACGGTCTCAACCTGGGCGACGTGCTCCTCGTCAGCGCGGTGCTGGCGGGCGTCGAGTCCACCGGCGTGTCTCATGCCCGGCGCCTCCAGTGGGCGCTGCGCGCGCTGGCCGTCGGCCTGGGGCTCGCGGCCCTCTTCGCCTACTGGAAGCTGCTCCCGCTGATTCCGGTGACGGGTGGAATCGTCGCGCCCCGCTTCCACGCGATGCTGAGGGGACAACTGGTGCTCTCCCTGGGGCTGCTCCTGCTCCCCCTGGCGGCGAAGCGCATGGGGCTGGCCCTGGGCGACACCGGCACGCGCCTGGCGCGGTACGCGGGCCTCTTCGGCGGCGTGGGCGGACTGGTGCAGTTGCTCTGTCTGTGGTCGGTGACGAGTCGGGAGTACTACCTCATCAAGTACCACCTGCACGGCGCCATGCTGGTGTTGTGCGCGACGCTGGTCCTTGTCTCCGCGCTGCTGGCCCAGGTGCTCTCGCGGTGGGCACTGCGCCAGGGGGGGGCCGCGCACGCGGGACTGGTGCCGCTGGCGGTCCTGGTGGGCATCGGCGTGTTCAACCTGCGCAGCGCCATCACCCCCTATGAGGACAGCTTCCAGGAGCGCAGGTCCGGCAAGGCGCCGTGGAACCTGCTCTTCCCGCTCGCGGACCGCGAGGGCTGGAGTCGCATCCAGGCGACGCTGGCGCGAGAGCACGCCGACTTCGGTGGGTTCGTGTCCGCGAACTGGCCGCTGATGAACTTCATGAACGCGAGCCTGCGCACGACGAGCGACGAGGACCCGTTGCGCTTCGGCTGGGAGCAGTACACCCAAGGCCTGGTGAAGCAGGGCCCGGGCCTGTGCGTGTTCTGGTACGCGACGGAGCGCGACTTCCAGGAACTGACCGAGACGCAAGCCGTCAACGGCGGGAGGCTGCTGGACGTCGCCCGGGCGCTGGACGCCGAGGCGGAGAAGCGCTGCGAGGACTACCCCGCTCCCTGGGATGCCCAGCGCCCCCTCCGGCTCTGCCACGTCTGCGAGCCGAAGCAGTCGGGGACGTAGCGACTCACGTCAGCCGCTTGGACTGTCGCGCAGGCACCCGTCCGGGAAAGACTCGCACCCTCATTGCCCCGGTACGGACGGCAGACGCCAGTGCAGGAGGACCGCCAGCAACCGCAAGCCGAAGCAGGCCACGGCCCCCAGGCTCGCCGCGAGCACGGCGGGCACACCCACCCTCCGAGCCACGAGCAACACTCCCGCGCCCACGAGCGCCGCCACCGCGTACACATCCGCGCGCAACACCAGCGGGACTCGTGCCAACAACAGGTCGCGAAGCGTTCCTCCCCCCACGCCCGTCATCGCGCCCAGCAACAAGGCCGTCAGCGCGGGGGCTCCCAAGGAGAGTGCCTTGCTCGCACCCGTCACCGTGAAGAGGGCGAGCCCCGCCGCGTCCAGGGCCAGCAACAACGTGGGAGGAACCTGGCCCAGCGGGCCGCTCACCAGCACCACCAGCACACCCCCGCCGAACGCCGTCGTCGCGTAGCGCCAGTCGCGAATCGCCAGCGGCGGCACCGCGCCGAGGAGCACGTCCCGCACGAGCCCACCTCCCAACGCCGTGGCGAACGCGAGCACCAACACCCCGAAGACATCCAGCCCCGCCCGCGCCGCCGTCAGCGCGCCCTCGACAGCGAAGACGAGGGTGCCAGCCAGGTCCCCCGCCGTCAGGAGCATCAGCGGCATGCCGCGAGCCGGTGCGTCGACCATCGATGCGGGCCGCATCTCATTCCCCCTCCGAGGCCGCGTGGACGTCGCTCCCCGGATGCGTCACTCCGCAGCACGGCCCTCACGGATTCAATGTGCCCGCACCACGAGAGGCCGGCTTCTGAACAGCGCGACGCACTCGAACGTCAGGCGTCCCGCGCCGAGCAGGCGATTCAACCTATGGCGCCTCGGGAGACTCGTCCGTCCGAGCGTCCTCGGGCGACTCGTCCGCCCGAGCGTCCTCCAGCGCCACATCCTCCGGCGGCTTCGCCACCACGGTGAGGATGGGCCTCGCATCCGTGAGCGAGGGCGTGAAGAGGGACGGTTGGCCCGGGTCATCGAAGACGGTGGAGAAGTCGAGCCGGGTCAGCCCCCGCTCCAGCCTCGCGGCGAACGTCTCCTTCAACAGCCGCACGTAGTATTCGACGTCGTAGTCGCGCGGCGCCTCCACCGCGTCCGCCGGCCCGCCGCCAATGTCATCCGGCTCCGGCTCCGGCAACAGCCCCGCGCGTCCCCCCACCGCGCGGTAGACGTGGATGTGCTCGCCGGAGCCCCAGGTCTTCCTGCCAGCGCCGAGCATGGCCTCGTAGGGCAGCTCGCGGCGGCGCTCGCGCAACGCACCGTACTGCGCGGAGTCCTTCGTCAGCCGGACGTGCGAGGCCAGCTCCGTTGTCGGCACCTGGCGCCTGCGCAGCGCCAGCACCGTGGAGACATACGCCTCCCGGACCCCCACCACGTCTCCGGCAAGCAGGCACCGCACCGCGCGGCGCAGGAAGGTCTCCCCGAAGGGCTCGGCGCGGCTGGAGCGGAAGGCCACGCCCTTGAGGTGCAGCGTCCCGTCGTAGGACTGGAGCACGTAGTTCTTCGGTTCGTGCGAGAGCATGGCCGCGTAGCGCCCTTCGAACTCGAGCTGGACGCGCTGGGGCAGCAGCGCGGCGACCTCCGACACCACGCGGCGCTCGTCCTCCTCGCGCCAGTCCTCCGGCACCGCGAAGTACACCCCGTCCGTGTCCGCCTCCAACAGCGTGACACCCCGGCGGTCCAGCTCGCGACACAGGAGCGACAGCACCGCGCGCCCGCGCCGCGTCACCTCGTTGGCCGCGTGCACATCCGAGAAGCGCGTCAGCCCGGAGGCGCCCAGGTAGCCATAGGCCGAGTTCACGACGAGCTTCATCGCCGCGGAGAGCGCTTCGTTCTCGTGTCGCTCCGACGAGCCCGGCGCCGCCGCGCGCGCCCGCTTCTTCGCCGCGAGCCGCTGGTCCACCAGCCGGTCCACCATCGCCAGCAGCGCACCCAGCCTGTCCCGCTTCGGGCCGATGCGGTACTCGCGCATCAGCGACGGATAGAGGCTGGCCACGTCGGCCTTCACCACGCGCCGGGCCACTCCCGTGGCGAACAGGTGGAGCGCCGCGCCGTTGTGCGACGTGCCATCCCCCTCCTCGTACGCGGGGAGCGCCGCCCCCGTGCGCAGGTACGCCCGCACCAACAGCGGGTCCAGCACGCCGGTGGCCGCGCCCGCATCCGCCAGTCGCTCGTAGCGACGGGGTGCCATGCGCGCGAGCGCGAAGGCCGCGCCGCCCAGCAGCCGCGCCAGGCCCTCCGCCTCGCCCACGTCGTCGCGCGCATAGCGCCGCACCCGCTCCGGGTCCGTCTGGAAGACCTCGTGCACGCGCGCGCCAGGGATGTACTCCCGCGCCGGGCCGGCGATGCCGAAGTGCCGCGCGACGACCTTGAGCCCGTGCCCCGGCAAGTCTCGCGCGGAGAAGTCGTGCCGCAGCACCGCGTCCATCGTGTCGATGAACTCGCGCCCGGGCACCGTGTAGCGCGCGCGCCGCATCGAGTCCGCGTTGCGCTCCGCCCCGCGCCCCAACGCCGAGCCTCGCGCGGAGGGCCGGTGACGCAGCCCCGGGCCTCCCATGCGCCCCAGCGACACGGGCACGTTGAGCAGCTTCGCGCGCCGCGCGACGAAGGGCAGGTCGAAGCCGTGCAGGTTGTGGTTCTCGATGACGTCCGGGTCCAACACGCGCACCCGCTCGACGAAGCGGCGCAGCAGGTCCGCCTCCGCCGCGTCCCCCTGTCCGTGCGCCTCCAGCACCTCCAGCTCGCCCTTCGGGCCGCGCATCGCGATGAGGAAGATGCGGTCCTTGCCCGGGTCCAACCCCGTCGTCTCCAGGTCGAACTGGAGCCGGTGCAGCTCGCCGAAGCCGAGCCCCCGGAAGTACGTCCGTCCGGAGGCCGTGAGGTACTGCTCCTCCGGTGGCAGCGACAGCACCGTGCTCGGGCCCAGCTCCCGCAGGTTGGAGAACGCACGCCCCAGCCGCCGCGACGCGCCCTGCAGCACCTCCGCCGCGAGCGCCCGCCCGTCCTCCGCGCGGACGAGGAAGCGCAGCCCCCCCGGCCCCGACAGCTCCTGGAACGTCACCCGGCCCGGTACATAGCCCTCGCGCTCCGGCCGGAGCCGCGTGCCCAGGTGGTCCAGGTCTTCAAGATGGGAGAGCACCAGCCAGGGCCGGAAGCGCACGTCCTCGCGCACCAGCTCCCCCGTCCCGGGAATCCGCCGCCAGACGAAGGCGCGGCCGTCGGGCTCCGCCCACACCGAGACGATGCCCGGTGTCGCGTCCCAGCCCCACAGCCACTCGTCCTCCAACATGCCGCTCATCATGCCCCACACCTTGCCGCTCACGGGTGTCAGCGGTATGTCAGTTATCACCCCCCATGCAACGCACCGAGCGACTCTTCGCCCTCGCTGAATACCTCCGAGGCCGCCGCACCGGAGTGACGGCGGAGACACTCGCGGAGCGCTTCGGCGTCACGGTGCGCACCATCTACCGGGACCTCGACACGTTGCGCGCCGCGTCAATGCCAGTCGCCGCGGAGCGTGGGCGGGGAGGGGGCTACGCGTTGGACCGCAGCTACAGCCTGCCGCCGGTGAACTTCACGGCGCGCGAGGCGGCGCTGCTGGTGGCGCTGGGGCGCTTCGCCATCGACATGCGGCTGTTGCCCTTCACCGGGACGCTGGAGTCGGCGCTGGACAAGGTGCGGGCGGCCCTCTCCACGTCCGCGCAGCGCGAGCTGCTCGACAGGCTCAAGGAGCTGTCCTTCCTCGGCGTGCCGTCGCTGCCCAGCAAGGCGTCCGTCCGGGCGGCGATTGAGCGCGCCTGGTTCGAGCAGCAGCCGCTGCGCATCACCTACGTGGATGGCAACTTCCTGGAAACCACGCGAGAGGTGCGAATCGTCTCGGTGGTGATGGACCGGCACGAGACTCGCCTGGACGCACTCGACGTGCGCAGCGGCGAGCGCAGGCACTACCGCGTGGACCGCATCGTCCAGGCCGAAGTCACGCGCGCCTTCGGCACCTGACGGCGGGCGCGGGCATTCATGCCGCAGCGCGGCAAAGGCAGACAACGAACAACCGCCGCGCAATGGGTCGGACTTGTGCGCAATCGGGATACCATCCGCGTCCCCGAACCCATCAACGACACGCGCCTTGGAGGCGAGCCCGATGGAGAAGCCCTGGTTGAAGCACTATCCGCCTGGAGTTCCGGCGGAAATCGATGACCGGCAGTACCCGACGCTGACGCACCTGCTGGAAGAATCGTTCACCAAGTACGCGGACCGGCCCGCCTTCAAGTGCATGGGCAAGTTCATCACGTACCGGGAGCTGGATGCGTTGTCGCGGCGCGTTGGCGCATGGCTCCAATCCCGGGGCCTGGAGAAGGGCGCCACCATCGCCATCATGATGCCCAACGTGTTGCAGTATCCGGTGTGCATCGCCGCGATTCTGCGCGCCGGCTACATCGTGGTGAACATCAACCCGCTCTACACGCCGCGCGAGCTCGAGTACCAGCTCAAGGACAGCGGCGCCCAGGCCATCTTCATCCTGGAGAACTTCGCCGTCACGCTGCAGGCGGTGCTGGAGAAGACGCCGGTGCGGCACGTCGTCGTCGCGACGATGGGCGACCTGTTGGGCGGCTTCAAGGGCACGCTGGTCAACTTCGTGGTGCGCAAGGTCAAGAAGATGGTGCCCGCGTTCCAGCTTCCGCGAGCCACCAGCTTCAAGCAGGTGCTGGCCGAGGGAGGCACGCGCACGCTCACCCCCGCCACCACGACGCGGGATGACATCGCGTTCCTGCAGTACACGGGTGGCACGACGGGTGTGTCGAAGGGCGCGATGCTGCTGCACCGCAACGTCATCGCCAACCTGTTGCAGGTGGAGGCGTGGCTCCAGCCCGCGATGAAGGGCCGGAACATCGAGCAGGCGAACATCATCTGCGCGCTGCCGATGTACCACATCTTCGCGCTCACCGTGTGCGGCCTGATGGGCATGCGCATGGGCGCGATGAACGTGCTCATCCCCAACCCGCGCGATATCCCAGCGTTCATCAAGACGCTGTCGGAGCAGCCGTTCCACATCCTCCCGGCGGTGAACACGCTCTACAACGCGCTGGTCAACCACCCGGACTTCAGCAAGCTCGACTTCTCCCACCTGATGGTCTCCAACGGCGGAGGCATGGCGGTGCAGAAGGCGGTGGCGGACAAGTGGTTCGCCGCCACGCGCGTGCCGCTCATCGAGGGCTACGGCCTGTCGGAGACGTCTCCGGTGGCCACCAGCAACACGCCCATCGCCACGGAGTACTCGGGCACCATCGGCCTGCCGGTTCCGGGCACTGAAATCGCCATCCGCGACGAGGACGGCAACGACGTTCCGATGGGCGAGTCGGGCGAAATCTGTATCCGCGGGCCGCAGGTCATGGCCGGCTACTGGAACCGTCCGGACGAGACGGAGAAGGTGATGTTCCCCGACGGCTTCTTCCGCTCCGGCGACATCGGCATCATGGACGAGCGCGGCCACACCAAGATCGTCGACCGCAAGAAGGACATGATTCTGGTGTCCGGCTTCAACGTGTACCCGAACGAGGTCGAGGGTGTGGTGGCCATGCACCCCGGCGTGCTGGAAGTGGCGGCGGTGGGCATCCCCGACGAGCACTCCGGCGAGGTGGTGAAGCTCTTCGTGGTGAAGAAGGACCCGTCGCTCACGGAGGCCCAGTTGATGGACTTCTGCCGTGAGCAGCTCACCGGCTACAAGCGTCCCAAGCACATCGAGTTCCGCACGGACCTGCCGAAGACGAACGTCGGCAAGATTCTGCGGCGCGAGCTGCGCGAGAAGAAGGTCGCCTGAGTTCCAGGTGACGTCACGTCGGCCGGAGCGGCATCCTCGTCGCTCCGGTCGACCGTGCTCGACTCACGCGACGCCGACGCCTCCCGCCGCTCCTCCAGCTTCCGGAAGTTGTCGCCGCGCTCGCGCTCGATGCGCAGGAAGAACGGGTCGACCCCGACATACGTCGGGCGCTGGTCCACCACGAAGGACACCTCCGTGGACGCGCCCTGGAAGCGCAGTCGCTCCACGTGCAGCGGGACATCCTCTTCGGAGCCATCTCGCGGGGACTCGCTGTAGACGGCGACGTCCAGGGCTTCATCCATCGGCAGGGGAACGTCCTCGCTGCCACGGCGCGCGTGCTTGGACGTCGTCACCCGGGCCGTCACCTGGAAGCGCCCATCCGCCCGCGCCTCCACCGTGGCGGCCTCCACCTTGAAGTCGTACAGGACGACCTCCTTGAGCCACTGGTCGATGAGGACCGCCTGCTCGGAGGACGCCTCCGCGTGCAGCGCGTCCAGCAAATCCAAAGTCGTCAGCGAGTTCTCACGCCCCTGCGCATGCAGCAGGTGGCGCAGCGCCGCGTCCAGCTTCGCCTCGCCCAGCAAGTCCCGCAGCGCGTTCATCACCAGCGCGCCCTTGCCGTAGTAGAGGTACGACTGGCCCGTGCCCTTGTAGAGCGCGGGCTCCTGCTCCACCTCCTCCGCGCGGCCCACCAGGTAGCGGTCCCGGTCGAACGCCAGCACGGGCAAGAGCGAGCGCTCTCCGTGCAGTCCCGCCAGCACCCGTTGCTCGGAGTACTTGGTCAGCGACTCCACCAGCATCGTCGCGCCTTCCACGGTGGCGGGGTCCAGCATGTGGCCCCACCACTGGTGCGCCACCTCGTGCGCCGTGCGCCGCGTCACCAGGTCCACCGCGTCCGTTCCCCCCATGTCGGTGAGGAAGCCCCGGTCCTCCACGAAGTAGATGACCTGGCTCATCGCCAGCGCGCCGAAGCCCCAGTACGAGGGAATCTCCACCACGCGCAACTGCGTGTCCGGATAGCGATGGAAGCGCGCGCCGAAGTCATCGAGCGAGCGCGTCATCGCCGCCAATATCGCCTTCACGTTGTAGGGGTGCGCGGGGTGGTAATACACCTCCACGTCGACGCCCTGGTGCCGCGTCCGCTCCACCGCATAGCGGGCGGAGACGATGGCGAACATCGGCGTCATCGGCCGGTCCACGACGTAGTGGAAGTAGCGTCGACCGCCCTCGCTCCACTGCTTGCGCAGCGTCCCCGGAGCAATCGCCGTCTGGTCGCCCGCCGTGGACACCGTCACGTCGAGGGTGTGCCAGGTCTGGGCCGGCGCCGAGGGCGTGGCGCCACTCTCATCCAGCGGGGGCATCCTCGGAACCTCCGGCAGGCCGAACTCCCTCCGCCGGGCTGGGTTGCCCATCTCATACGTCCGTCGGTAGCCCAGCGTGGGGAACGCCTCCGTCTGCCGGATGAAGGAGCCGTTCTCCACCAGCGCCAGCTCGAAGTCCCCCGCCCTCACGCCCCGCTCCTCCCGCGTGACGTCGAAGGACAGCTCCGACACGCCGCCCGGAAGCAGGGGCGACGCCCACTTGAAGCGGTACATGCCGAAGCGCTCGTCATGGGCCACCAGCTCCGCGCCGCGCAGCGCCAGCGACACGGGTCGCGCGCTCCTGGGCACGGCGACCCACATCGTGTCGATGGGCGACAGCGTCCGGTTCTCCAGCCGATATGCCCCGGTGACGCGGTAGCGGCCCTCTTCCGGAAACAGGTCCACCGCGGACTTCACCGCGACGATGCTGGGGAGCGGGAGCGCCTCGTGGATTTTGTACGCGCGCTCGTAGTCCGCCTGCCACGTGGAGAACGTGTCGCGGGACTCGTAGCCATTCAGGCCGTAGGTGTCATGGAGGATGAGCCCGCCCATGCCCACCAACACCGCGCCACTCGCCACCGCGCAGGCCAGGCCACCTCTTCCCCACCGCGATGGCAGCGCCTGGAGTCGAGCCGCCAGTCGGGGCGCCAGTCCGCGCCGCCACAGGCCCCAGGTGACCAGGGCCAGCAGCGCCGAGAAGGCGCTCCAGTACACCATGAAGGCGGTGAAGGACGCGGTCAGCGGGCCATGGCCATTCAGGTCCGTGTGAGACAGCGCGGGCGCCGCGCCGAAGCGCGTCAGCGGATGCTCCAGCCCCCAGCCCGCGCCCTGTCCCGCGACGATGGCCAACAGCAGGCTCAGCACCATGCCCACGTAGCGATGCGGGCTCACCGTCTGGATGAACAGCACCGCCACCGCGAACAGCACCAGTGGCAGCCCCGCGAAGTAGAACAGCGACAGGTAGAGCCCCGGCTCCAGGAGCTGGTGGCCGCGAGCGAGCTGGAAGAGCACGCCCAGCACCATGGGCGTCCCGGTCAACACGACGACCAACGCCACCAGCGCCGCGAGCTTGGACACGACGAAGACGATGCTGGAGACCGGCGTCGCGTCGAGGAGCGCGTCGAAGCGCGCCATGCGCTCGCGCCACGCCAGCTCCGCGCCGAAGTAGATGAGCACCAGCGTGCCGAGCTGGGACAGTGGCGTCCAGATGCTCTCCAGCACCCGGCCCGTGGTGGGGATGCGGCGCGTGCCGTACTCCCCTCGCCCCGCCCCCGTGACGATTTCCATGCCGACCATGAACAGCCACAGCGCCAGGAGCGCCAGGAAGGGCCAGCTTCGCAAGAGGTGCCGCAACTCCAACCGCGTCGAGGAGACCAGCACCGCCCACGACGAGCCCGCCTGGGACGTGCCCTCCACGGCGACGGGACGGTAGGGGGAAGCGGCCGTGGCCACGGGCTCCGGGGAGCGCTCGTCCCGCCGGGGCTTCACCGCCGCGCTGCGGAAGGAGAAGCGCCAGTGGACCAGGGCCAGCACGCACGCGGCGACTGCGAGCCATAGCAGCCGGTTCCAGAGCAGGTTGCCTGTCAGCGACAGCAGCCGCGTGTTGCGCTCGGCCTCTGTCCAGTAGCGCGTCTGCTCGAAGAAGGCGGACAGGCCGAACGGGTCCAACAGCGCCGCGCGCGCCAGGGCCTCCGGTGTCTGCGGCGTCGCGCCCGCCATCAGCGGAGAGTCCGCCCACATGGCGCCGACGATGTAGAGCGCATACACGAGGATGCCGCCGACGTAGCTG
The DNA here is from genome assembly GCF_013372595.1 of Myxococcus sp. AM011. Taxonomy (NCBI): domain Bacteria; kingdom Pseudomonadati; phylum Myxococcota; class Myxococcia; order Myxococcales; family Myxococcaceae; genus Myxococcus; species Myxococcus sp. AM011. Next base: position 7,605 of record NZ_JABXEM010000039.1, on the reverse strand, counting down.
GCCAGCGTGCTGCGCGACAGCGCGGAGATGGCGAACAGCAGCGACGCGGCGAACACGACGTTGGGCACCACGAGCACCAGCATCGCCCACAGGTAGCTCGCGACGCTCAAGGGCCCCAGCCGCTCGGGCGCCACCACCACCACGAAGGGCGACACCATCAGCGCCAGCGCCGCCACGGCGAACACGGCGAGCGTCGCCAGCAGCGCCCCCAGGAAGCGGCCGAGCAGGTAGTCCCGCTGGGTGACGGACGTGGTGTAGAGCAGCTCCGTCATCCGGTGCTCGGCGTCGCGCTGCACGGTGTTCGCGCAGAAGATGCCCAGCACGAAGAGCGACGTGAGCGACAACAGGCCCAGCGACTGCGCCACGCTGTACGGCGAATTCACGGGGAGGCCGTCACCGCCGTAGCCGGTGGCGACGAACAGGACGCCCAGCCCGAGGAAGAACGCGGACGCGGCGAAGAACACGGCCTGGCGCGTCTGGTAGCGCCACTCGAAGTGGAGGATGCCCCGGAGCATGGCGTGCCTTTTCCCTACGCCGCGCGCCGGTGGGACAGCGTGGAGAAGTAGACGTCCTCGAGGTCGGGCGCCACCGGCTCGAAGCCCTCCTCCGGCCGCGCGTCCGCGAGCACATGCACCCGCGTGCGCCCCGCCTGCAACTGCGTGGACAGGACCGGGAACGCGGCGCGGTAGCGCTCCACCGTCCCCTTCTCCACCGTCTTGCGCCACACCCGCCCCTGCAGGGACGCCACCAGCGCCTCGGGCGCGCCCTCGCACAGCACCCGCCCATCGCAGAGGATGGCCATGCGCGGACACAGCTGGCGCACGTCCTCGACGATGTGCGTGGAGAGCAGCACGACGACGTGCTCCCCCACCTCCCCCAGCAGGTTGTGGAAGCGCTGGCGCTCCTCCGGGTCCAGGCCCGCGGTGGGCTCGTCGACGATGAGCAGCCGGGGACTGCCCAAAAGCGCCTGGGCGATGCCGAAGCGCTGCCGCATGCCGCCGGAGAAGCCGCTCACGGCCTTCTCGCGGTGGGCGTGGAGGTTCGTCAGGTGCAGCAGCGCGTCCACCTGCTCCCGGCGCTCCTTCGCGCGCGTCAGGCCCTTGAGCAGGCCCAGGTGGTTGAGCAGCTCCACCGCGGACACGCCCGGGTACACGCCGAAGTCCTGGGGCAGGTAGCCCAGGTGCCGCCGGTGGGCCTGCGGCTGCGCGAGCACGTCCAGCCCGTCGAAGACCACCTGCCCGGAGTCAGGCTCCTGCAGCGTGGCGAGGATGCGCATCAGCGTGGACTTGCCCGCGCCGTTCGGCCCGAGCAGGCCGAAGAGTCCTCGTTCGATGGTCAGGTCGACGCCCTGGAGGGCTCGAACCCCATTGGGATACGACTTCGAGACAGCGGAGATTCGCAGCATGGGGAGCGCGGTGGGGCGGGAAGGATGACCGCCTTGCTACGCTCCGGCTCCCCGAGCGATTGCAGCGCCGTGCGGCGAACCGGCCAGCGTCAGTCGAGCGGACGGACGTTCGAGGCCTGGAGCCCCTTGGGCCCCTTCTGCACGTCGAACTCCACCTTCTGCCCATCCCTCAGGCTGCGGTGCCCATCCACCTGGATGGCGGTGTGGTGGCAGAACACGTCCGCGCCGCCGTCATCCTGCGCGAGAAAGCCGAACCCCTTCGCGTCGTTGAACCACTTCACGGTACCCGTCGCCATACGCGGCATCCTCCCTGTCGCGACGCTTGCGTCGCCCCATGCCCGGAAAGTGGCAGGGGGCATGACACGTAGTCCGGACTCGAAGCACCTGTCGACGGGCGACGTTCGCGACTATCCACCGGTGAGCTTTCGGGCTACCCAGGACGTCACCCTGGATACGACAAGGCCCACCACGGTGCTTCGTGGTGGGCCCGACGACGGGTGGGGACCTAGTACTCCACGACCGGCTGCGGACCGGGAATGATGTCCGCGATGTCCGGGTCCACCTCACCAGGCTGGCGGGGCGTCTTGTCCCCCTTGTCCTTCTTGCGCTGCTCGCGCTTGGCATCCTTTTCCTGCTGATGCTGCTTGCGCGCCTGCTCTTTCTGACGCTTCGTCGACCTTCCTTGCATGTCGCCTCCCTCCTGAAAGCAAAAGCCCGACCTCACTCAAAAGGAGACCGGGCATGAGTGCTGGAGCGGACGCGCTCAGCCGATCGGGCGGACGTTCGAGGCCTGAAGTCCCTTGGGCCCCTTCTGCACTTCGAACTCCACCTTCTGACCCTCGGCCAGGGTCCGGAAGCCGTCCGCCTGGATGGCGGTGTGGTGGCAGAACACGTCAGGGCCGCCATTATCCTGCGCGATGAAGCCAAAGCCCTTCGCGTCGTTGAACCACTTCACGGAACCAGTCGCCATATGCGTCTTCTTTCGTCTTGCGGCAATCGAGGCCGCCTTCCACCCCGAACCTGGGGTGCCGGACTGCCTCTAGCCTGATAGGAGGCCCCTGTCATCACATCCAGGCCTCGAAAAACCAACCTACCCCAACCCCGCGCGGAACAACGCACGAGCTACCCGAACAATTCTCGTTTCAGTTTAACGGTGGGCGCTCCCCTCCGCTGTATTCCGGAAGGTGAGAAGCCCCCGCATCCGCCTCTGTCGGGGCCCTCCTCGGGCAGGCGGGCAACACCTCGCGACATGCTGGCCCTGGGCGGCCCCGTCATGCCCCGCCAAGGGCGCGGCGTCCACCCCGATTGTGAAGGACTCAACGGCGCGAGCGCGGCTCGAGCGCGTCCAACAGCCCGCGCTTGCCGCCGAAGTGGTAGCGCGGCGCTCCACGTCCCACGTGCGCGCGCCGGGCCACGGCCGCAAGCGTCAGCGCCTCCAGCCCCTGCTCCCGGACGAGCGCTTCGGCCACGCGCAAGAGCCGCGCGCGCATTCCCTCCTCGATTCTGGCGCGCGGCGGCGCGACGATGAGGTGAAACCAGGGCCACCCCAGCATGACGTTCCCCCTTCGCCTGCTTCAGGCCGCCGGGCCCACCACAGGGCGGACCGCGGCCGCGAATCGGGCTACGGTCGCCACGTAACCTGCTTGCGGACGTTTCCAACAGTGATGGCTCGTGATTCCAGACATCACCGGTGTGAATCCTCCAGGGCCGGGTCGAACGGGACATGACACCCTCCAAACAAGGCGTGAAGGGAGGCGTCCGGAAGCGTGCGCTCCGGAAGCGGCCCGCGGTGATGGCGGCCACGTCGGTGGTGCTCGACGCGGCCACGGGAGGCTCGCTCCAGGCCCAGCTCGTGGAGGCGCTGCGCGCGGCCATCGTCGCCGGGCGGCTGGCGCCGGGCACGCGGCTGTTGTCCACGCGCGCGCTGGCGGAGCAGTTGGACCTGTCGCGCAACACGGTGCTCAACGCGTACTCGCGGCTCTTGTCGGAGGGCTATCTGGTGGGCCAGCTGGGCTCGGGCACGTACGTGGCGCGGGAGCTGCCGGAGCGGCTTTCCGCGTCGCGACGCGCCCGGGAGCCCGTGGCCGCGCCGAAGCACACGCCGGGCATCTCCCAGCGCGGGCTCGCGGTGGCGCGGCTGCCCGACTTGCGCATCACCGCGCCCGGCATCTCCGCCAGCCGGCTGGCGTTCCGCATGGGCACGCCGTCGGTGGATGCCTTTCCCAGTGACTTGTGGGGGAAGCTCCTGCACACGCGCTGGCGACGCTCGTGGGGGGACCTGCTCAAGCGCGCGGAGCCCGCGGGCCATCCGCCCCTGCGGCGCGCCGTCGCGGACTACCTGGCGACGTCGCGGGGCGTGCGGTGTGTCCCGGAGCAGGTCATCATCGTCAACGGCGCGCAGCAGGCGATGAGCCTGGCGGCGCAGGTGCTGCTGGACCCGGGTGACGCCGCGTGGGTGGAGGACCCGGGCTACTTCGCCAGCCGGGGCGCGCTCGTCGCCGCGGGCGCCACGCTGGTGCCGGTGCCAGTGGATGCCGAGGGCCTGGACGTGGAGGCCGGCATGCGGCTGCGGCCCGACGCCAGGCTGGCCATCGTCACGCCCGCCCACCAGTTCCCGTTGGGCGTGGCGATGAGCGAGGCGCGGCGGCAGGCGCTGCTCGCGTGGGCGGCGCGCTCCGACGCGTGGATTGTCGAGGACGACTACGACAGCGAGTTCCGCTACGTGGGGCGGCCGCTGCCCGCGCTCCAGGGGCTGTCGCCGGATGCGCGGGTCATCTACATCGGCACGTTCAGCAAGGTGGTGTCGCCGGCCTTGCGGGTGGGCTACCTGGTGGTGCCGGAGTCGCTGGTGGATGCCTTCAGCGCGGCGCGCCGCTTCGCCGACGGCCACACGCCCGTCGTCGAACAGGCGGTGCTCGCGGACTTCCTCGACGAGGGCCACTTCAGCCGCCACGTGCGCCGCATGCGCGTGCTGTACGGCGACCGGCAGGCGGCCCTCGTGGAAGAAGCCCGTCGCGAATTGCGCGGGCAACTGGACCTGTCTCCCCTCCACACCGGCATGCACCTGGTGGGCTGGCTGCCGGAGGGCGTGGATGACCGGGAGGCCGCCGCGCGCGGCGTCGAGGCCGGGGTGATGACGCAGCCCCTGTCCGCCTTCCGGACGCAGTCACCAGGGCCCGGAGCGCTCCTGCTCGGCTATGCGTGTGTGCCCGAGAAGGAAATCGCCGAGGGTGTGCGCCTGCTCGCGCGCGCCCTGCGCTGAACAAAAGGCCCCGCTCGTCCCGCTGGGAAGTGGCCGCCGCGCGGGCCCGAAGTGGCACCATCGAACGGTGCGCGAGTGGCCCTCGCGCGTCGTGGCCGCCCCGGTTACTTCACGCCTCAGCGATGGGGGACACGAGGTCCCTCCCCGAAGGAGATGAAAGACCATGGAAGCACTGCGTTTCGATACCGCGAAGCTCGCCCCTGGCATCTTCACCGCGATGATGGGGCTGGAGAAGTACCTGCATCAGTGCGGGCTGGAGGTGGGCCTGCTGCACCTCATCAAGCTGCGCGCCTCTCAGCTCAACGGCTGCGCGTACTGCATCGACATGCACTGGAAGGACCTGCGCGCCATCGGCGAGACGGAGCAGCGGCTGTATGGCCTGGATGCGTGGGAGGAGAGCCCCTACTACTCGGCGCGGGAGCGCGCGGCCCTGGCCTGGACGGAGGCCGTCACGGACTTGAAGCACGGCCATGTGTCCGCCGCCGTCCACGAGGCGGTGAAGCCGCACTTCACTGACAAGGAGCTGGCGGACCTCACCGGCGCGGTGGCCACCATCAACGCGTGGAACCGGCTGGCCATCGCGGCGCGCTCGGTGCCTGGCGCCTACCAGCCGCCGAAGTCGGCGCAGAAGGGCGGCTGACGTCCGCGCGGTGCGCACCGCCGCCCGGGTGTATCGACGCGAGCCCGGGCAAGGCACTACTGTCCGGGCGCATGGCGGACACGCGACCCAAGGCTCCACCCACGCACTTCACGGAGCGGGAGGCCGCGGAGCTCATCCGCGAGGCCAGCGCGCATGCGCTCACGAGTCAGGCCTCCGAGCGGCCCCTGACGCGCGAGGAGGTGCTCGCCATGGCGCGGGAGATGGGCCTGAGCGAGGCCTCCGTCGAGGTCGCCCTGGCGGCGCGCGGCCAGAAGGACCAGGACCGGCAGAAGCTGCGCAAGGACCTGCTGGGGCTGGCCACGCACGGCTTCAGCTACACCATCGTCATCGGCGCGCTCACGCTCATCGACGTCTTGACGGGCCCCTCGTGGTGGGTCGTCTGGCCCGCCATCGGTTGGGGCATCGGCCTGGCATTCCATGCCATGGGCGTGACGATGACCATGGCCAGGCGCGCGTTGAAGGTGGAGGACGACGAGTAGCCGCGAGGGTCGCGGCTCACGTCCCCGGTGGCGTGCGCGGCAGCTCCGTGCCGAACAGGGCCTGGAGCAAATCCAACAGGCCGGGCCACGCCTCCGCGCCCAGCCACAGCCCTTCCTCCACGTGCTCCACGCTCATCGAGAGCGAGGCGTTCTCGAAGAGCTTCGCGGACAGCACGCCCTCGGGAGGAAGCTTGCCCTCCACCTGAAGCACCTGCCCGTCCCACCGCATTCCGGGAGGCAGCAGTCGCGCGGCGAGGGCGCGCACAGCGGAGCGGCCCGCCCCCGCGCGCAGCACTCCCATCACCAGCGACGACGCGCCCCGCGACTCCTCCAGCTCCACGCGCCCCGGAGTGCGCAGCCACAGCCGATAGCGCCCCGAGGCGAACTCCACGCGCTCCAGCGTCGTCTCGACGCGCAGCTTCCAGCCCTTCACCGACAAGCGGATATCGTAGAGCTCCGGACGCGCCTCCCAATGGCGCAGCTCCAGGTGCTTCACCTTGACCAGGAGCTGGCGCACCACCGTCTCCACGCGCACGTGGGACACCCGCAACCGCTTGCCCCCTACATCCACGGCGAGGTCTCCAGACAGCGCGGACGGCAGCCGCTTCGCCCACTCCTTCGCGCCTTCCAGCAGCTTCATCGCCAACGACTGACCCGACATCCATGTCCTCCCGAGTGCGGGGCGCAGCATGCACCGGATTCGTGCCGCGGGGCCTCGGCCCTCGGGTACGAGGGCTCGGCGCCAGGGTCGCTCAGGGACCAAGCGTCGGGAAGCGTCCAGCCTCCCAGTCCGCCAGACGCGCGCGGCCCTCCGCCACGCTGTCCACCACGAAGTTCCACCAGATGACGAGCGGGTCCGGCAGCGGCTCGCCACCGAGCACCATCACCCGTGCGCCTCGCGCCGAGCGCAGCGACAGCGTGGACGCGCCCTCGTCCAGGTGCGCGAGCACGCCCTTGTCCACGGACGTCTGGCCCACGGCCACCTCACCCTCGGCGACGTAGACCGCGAGCGCGTGCGTGGGCTCCACCGGCAGGGCCACGGCGGCGCCCGCCTCCAGTTCGACATCCAGGTACGTCAGCGGATGGAAGGCGGGCACCGGGGAGAGGGCCTCACCGAGCCGTCCCGCGAGGACCCGCACGCGCGCGCCCTCGCGCTCCACCCGTGGCAGTCGTGACGCGGGGACATGCTCGAAGGCCGGGTCCACGTGGCGCTGCGCGCGAGGCAGGGCGACCCATGTCTGGATGCCGTGCAGCGGGGCGGCGCCCGGACTGGAGTCCACGTCTTCGGCGTGGACGATGCCGTGTCCGGCGGTCATCCAATTCACATCGCCCGGGTGGATGTCCTGCACCGTGCCCAGCGAGTCGCGGTGACGGATGGCGCCGGAGAAGAGGTACGTCACCGTCTGGAGCCCCACGTGGGGATGGGGTGGCACGGCCATGGCGCCTGGAACGGCGGGCGAGGGGCCGAACTGGTCGCAGAAGACGAAGGGCCCCACGCGCCGCAGCTCCACGCGAGGCAGGGCTCGCAGCACCCGCGAGTCACCCACCAGCTCCGTCTGCTTCGCGGGCCACAGCGCCACCACGCCGCGCTCCGCCGAGCCCGTGGCACGTGCCGCGGACGATGAATCCGTCCCCATCTCGAATCTCCTCCTCGAGCGACACCCTGGCGCTCGGGCCCGTGCGTCGAAGCGCGGAGCGATGGCAGTATCGCCCGGCGCATGGTTCGCCGATAGCGGCTGGCGGCTGTCGCTCGAACCGGGGCGCGGGGTCCCCGCCCCTCGCTCGGGCGGGATGGGCG